>NZ_JCALCX010000017.1:0-139814 GCF_059812565.1 Mycobacterium sp. NGS49
GACGACTCACACCGTGAATGGCGTAAAGCTGCCGTCGAGCACCTGCAGGTGGCCGATCGTGCGACCGGTCACCACGCCGGGGCTCACCCGTGTGAGTTGCAGTGCCGCCTGCGCGAATTCCTCGGCGGAGCTCACGTCGTCGAAGCCGTGGGCGTAGTAGGAGAGCCCCGGGGTCATGATCGGCTTGGACGGTGCCAGCGCATTGACCGCGATGTTGTGGTCGGCGAGATCGAGCGCCGCGCAACCGGTCAGGTGTTCCAGCGCCGCTTTGGACCCGCCATATCCGGGCAATCCCCCGCCCAGCCGCGAGGCGATAGAGGTGATGTTGACGATCGAACCGCCGCCACCGGTGATCATGTCCGGGCAGACCAGCTGCATCAGCTCGTATGCGGCGAAAAGGGAGATCTCGAAATGCCTGCGGTATGCGGTGAGCGGGATGCTGACGAACCCGGGCCAGCGAGGCTTGTCCGCCGGTTTGGCGCGCGGCGTGGCACCGGGCCGTCCGGGTGCCGTGAACGCGGCATTGTTGATCAGAATATTGATGGGCCCCAACGCTTCTCGCGCTTCGTGGACCAGCCGGACGATATCGGCACGCTCAGTCAGGTCGGCTCGAATCGCCACCGCCCGCCCGCCGGCAGCCTGAATGTCGGCGACCGTCTCGCCGATCGTTCCGGGCAGCCGCTCGTCCCAGACGGTCTCGGTGCGTCCGACGACGGCCACCGCCTCGCCGTCGGCCGCAAGTGCCAGCGCAATCGCCCGCCCCAGCCCCCGACTGGCGCCGGTGACGATGGCGGTCACCGGGTCACCCCGTGCACCACGATGGCAGCGGTCTGCTCCACCCAGGTGTCGTCGAGCTTCTGGTCCGGATACAACATCATCCGCAGCATCGTGGCGCCTCCGATCAATTCGATCAGCCGGTCCGGGTCGACGTCGGGATGCGCCTCGCCCCGGTCGATTGCCTCACACAGACGTATCCGCACCGCAGCGAACAGACCGGCGAAGCGCGACATGACCCGCGCGTTCAGTTCGGCATCGGCGGTCATGTCGGCAACCAGGCCCGGCAATGCGGCGCGCACCACGGGAGTCGTGAAGACGTCGCGGGTCGCCTCGATCATCATCCGGATGTCGGCCGCGAAATCGCCGGCCGGGGCCTCCAGCGCCGTGGGCGCCACCGGGAAGGCGGCCTCGTGCACCAGCTCGGCCTTGCTGGACCACCTGCGGTAGAGCGCCGACTTCGTGGTTCCGGCCCGTTCGGCGACTGCGGCCAGGCTGAGGTTCGAATAGCCGATGTTGACAAGCAGTTCCGCGGTCGCCGCCAGGATCGCAGCATCGATACGCGGGTCCCGGGGCCGCCCGGCACCGGGGACCTTGTCAAGGGTTGACGGGTCTGCTTTCATAACGCTACCTACCGTATCGTAATTACCCCGCAAAGGAAGCACCCGTGGCCAATGAACCGGCGCTCGAAGATGTGGGCCGCATGCAACGCTCGAGCCGCGACACCAGCACCGTTCCGACGTTGCTGTCGCAGTGGTTGTCGACGGTGCTACCGGTAGCTCCCGAAATCACCGTCGAAAGCGGCGTGGACTCCACCGGCATGTCGTCGGAGACGATCATCCTGACCGCGCGCTGGCAGGGCAACGCGCAGAAACTGGTCGCCCGGGTGGCACCCACCAGCCAGGATGTGCCGGTTTTCCCGACCTATCGCCTCGACCACCAATTCGAGGTCATCCGACAGGTGGGTGAACTGACCGACGTGCCGGTACCCCGGGTGCGCTGGATCGAGAACACCGGGGAGGTGCTGGGAGCGCCATTCTTCCTGATGGACTACGTCGACGGCGTGGTGCCGCCGGACGTCATGCCGTACACCTTCGGCGGCAACTGGTTCGCCGACGCGCCGGCCGACCAGCAGCGCAAGCTGCAGGACGCCTCGGTCAAGGTCCTGGCCTCGTTGCATTCGATCCCCAACGCCGAGAATACATTCGGCTTCCTGACCGAGGACCTGACCGGCGACACCGCGTTGCGCAAACACTTCGGCTGGGTCAAGTCGTGGTACGACTTCGCGGTCCCCGGCATAGGCCGGTCCCCGTTGGTGGAACGGACTTTGCAGTGGCTGCAAGACAATTGGCCCACCGAAGCCGACGCGCGCCCGCCGGTGCTCAACTGGGGCGACGCCCGGGTGGGCAATGTGCTGTACCGGGATTTCGAGCCGGTGGCCGTGCTGGACTGGGAGATGGTGACCCTCGGCCCGCGGGAACTCGACGTGGCCTGGATGATATTCGCACACAAGGTCTTTCAAGAACTCGCCGGGCTGGCCACCCTGCCCGGCCTGCCCGATGTGATGCGCGAAGACGACGTGCGGGCCACCTACCGGGAGCTCACCGGCATCGAACTGAGCGACCTGAATTGGTTTTACGTGTACTCCGGCGTGATGTGGGCATGCGTGTTCATGCGCACCGGTGCGCGGCGCGTGCACTTCGGTGAGATAGAGCGGCCCGACGACGTGGAGACGCTGTTCTACCACGGTGGATTGATGAAACGTCTTATCGGAGAGGAAAGTTAATGCTCGGACCGCTCGACGAGTACCCGGTACACCAGATTCCCCAGCCGATCGCCTGGCCCGGCTCTTCCGACCGCAACTTCTACGACCGCTCGTACTTCAACGCCCATGACCGGACCGGAGATATCTTCGTCATAACCGGCATCGGCTATTACCCCAACCTCGGTGTCAAGGACGCTTTTCTGCTCATCCGGCGCGGGGAAACCCAGACGGCTGTGCACGTTTCGGATGCCATTGATCAGGACCGGCTGAACCAGCACGTCAACGGCTACCGCGTCGAGGTCATCGAACCGCTGCGCAAGCTGCGCATCGTGCTCGACGAAACCGAAGGAATCGCAGCCGATCTCACCTGGGAAGGCCTGTTCGACGTGGTCCGGGAGCAGCCGCATGTCCTGCGAGCGGGCAACCGAGTCACCCTCAACGCGCAACGGTTCGCCCAACTCGGCAGCTGGAGCGGGCACCTCGTCGTCGACGGCGACGAGATCGTCGTCGACCCGGCCGTCTGGATCGGCAGCCGCGACCGGTCGTGGGGCATCCGCCCGGTCGGCGAGCCGGAACCGGCCGGCCGGCCGGCAGACCCGCCGTTCGAAGGCATGTGGTGGCTGTATGTGCCGGTCGCGTTCGACGAGTTCGCCATCGTGCTGATCATCCAGGAGGAGCCCGACGGGTTCCGCTCGCTCAACGACTGCACCCGCGTGTGGCGCAACGGCAGGGTCGAGCAGCTGGGCTGGCCGCGGGTCAAGATCCACTACCGCTCCGGCACCCGGATCCCGACCGGCGCGACCATCGATGCCACCACTCCCGACGGCACGCCGGTGCATCTCGACGTCGAATCCAAGCTGCCGGTGCCGATCCACGTGGGCGGTGGCTACGGCGGCGATTCGGACTGGACGCACGGTCTGTGGAAGGGCGCGAAGTTCACCGAACGGCTGACCTACGACATGACCGACCCCGGCATCGTCGCCCGTTCGGGCTTCGGCGTCATCGACCACGTCGGGCGCGCGGTATGCCGCGACGGCGACGGCGATCCGGTGGAGGGCTGGGGGCTCTACGAGCACGGCGCCCTGGGACGGCATGACCCGTCGGGATTCGCCGACTGGTTGACCGTGGCGCCCTAACTCAGCGCGTCGATGATCTCGGTCAGGGTGGACAGGCCGATCGGCGCCGCCTGATAGAGGAACACACTGTCCGACACCCCGTCGAGACGGTCCCTGATGTGGGCGGCGATCTCGGCGGGCGTGCCGCACGCGGCGATCGTGTGCATGATCTCGTCGGAGATCAGCAACGCCATCTCCTGCCAGCGGCCCTGCTTGGACATCGCGTTGAGTTCGGGCTGCAGATCCTCCCAGCCGTGTGCGGCCAGCACCGGCCGGTATGCCGGGGTGGACCCGTAGAACGACAGCAGCCGCCGGGTGCCCGCCACCGCCTCGTCGGAGTCGCCGGCCGAGACGATGACTTCCGGAATGATCGTGAAGTCCTCCGCGCGCCGGCCGCCGGCCTGCAGACCCGCCCGCACCGCGGGCATGGTGCTGTCGTGCAGGAAGCGTTTGGAACCGAACGGCATCACCAGCAGACCGTCGGCGTGCTCGGCGGTCGCCCGGGTCAGCCGCGGCCCGAGAGCGCCCACGTAGATCGGCGGCGGCCCGTACGGGTTCGGGCCGGGATTGAAGGTGGGCGTCATCAGCGTGTGCCGGTAGAAGTCGCCCCGAAAGTCCAGTCGGCCGCCGGTATTCCAGGCCTCGAAGATCGCGCGCAGCGCCGCGATCAGCTCCGTCATCCGCGCCACCGGATGATCGAACTGAGCACCGAACCGCTTCTCGATCTGCGGACGAATCTGCGTTCCGAGCCCCAGGTGGAACCGACCGCCACTGAGGAGCTGGTGGTCGTTGGCCTGATGGGCGAGGTGGATCGGGTTGCGGGGAAACGCGATCGCCACGTTGGTCATCAGATCCAGGCCACCCACCGTGGCGGCCAGGGTCAGCGGGGCGAACACGTCGTGCGGGCCTTCGAACGTGGCTACGCCACTGGCCCCGGCGTCGCGCAGCTCCCGGGCCCGCTGCGCCGCGTCTGCCAGGCCATACAAAGCGGTGAATACCTTCAACGCACGCCCACCTGCTGATCCGGCACGGAAGTCACCCTACGGAACAGACCGGCAATGCTGTTCACTGGAGCACGTGCCAAACCCGCCGTGGAGTGTCGACGTCGTCGTGGTGGGCGCCGGCTTGGCCGGCCTCGCCGCAGCCCGGGAGCTGACGCGACAGGGTCATGACGTGCTGGTCCTGGAAGGACGGGACCGCGTCGGCGGCCGCTCGTACAGCGGCAGCGTCGCCGGACTGCCCATCGACCGGGGTGGCTCGTTCGTCGGCCCTACCCAAGACGCCGTGCTGGCGTTGATCGCCGAGCTCGGGCTTCCCACCGTTCCGACCTACCACACAGGCAAGAACGTGATCCACTGGCGCGGCGCGGCTCGCGCCTACAGCGGCACGATCCCCCGGCTCTCGCTGATCGGACTGCTCGACATCGGGCGGCTGCAGTGGCAGTTCGAGCGAATTTCACGCGCCGTTCCGATCGCAGCGCCCTGGCACGCCAAGCGGGCGCGCCAACTCGACGACGTCTCGCTCGGTCAGTGGTTGAGCACGGTGCGGGCCACCGCGTCCTCGCGGGATCTGATGGCGATCATGACCCGGGTGACCTGGGGCTGTGAACCCGAGGACGTCTCGATGTTGCACGCCGCGCGCTATGTGCGGGCGGCGGGCGGACTCGACCGGCTGCTGGACACCGAGAACGGCGCCCAGCAGGACCTGATTCCCGGGGGCACCCAGCAGATCGCCGATCGCGCGGCAGCCGAACTCGGCGACCGGGTGATACTGGACGCGTGCGTTCGTCGCATCGACCGGCACGGGTCGGGGGTGACGGTCACCTCCGATCAGGGCCAGGCCGAGGCCGGATTCGTCATCGTCGCCATTCCGCCCGCCCACCGCGCCGGCATCGAGTTCAATCCCCCATTGCCGCCCGAGTACACCGAACTCACCAGGCACTGGCCGCAGGGCAGGTTGACCAAGGCGTATGCCGCGTACGAAACGCCGTTCTGGCGGGCCAAAGGCTTCTCCGGTCAGGCGTTGCTGGATAAGGGCCCGGTGTTCATCACCTTCGATGTCAGTCCGCACCAGGACGGTCCGGGGATTCTGCTGGGCTTCGTCGACCCCCGCTCCTTCGACTCGCTGCCGGCCGACCAGCGTCGCGCCGCCGCGCTGCGCTGCTTTGCGTCGCTGTACGGCGAGGAAGCCCTCAAGCCGCTCGACTACACCGATTTCCGTTGGGGCACAGAGCAATTCGCGCCAGGAGGACCAACGGCCGCGGTGCCGCCGGGGTCGTGGACCAGGTACGGCAAGTTGCTGCGCCAACCGGTCGGCCCAATCCACTGGGCCGGCACCGAGACGGCCGACGAATGGACCGGATACTTCGACGGCGCGGTCAGGTCCGGCCAGCGGGCCGCAGCCGAAGTCGCCGCGCTGCTATGAACTGATCAGCGTGACCCGGGTCTGGCGGTCGATCGACGCGTCGGCAAGACCGCGCAGCTGCCTGTTCACCTCGTCGGGATGTTCCAGCATGGAGCAGTGCCCGCCGGGCAGCTCGACCAGGTCGACGACGTTGGGCGCGGTGCGCGCCAGCAAGCGCGCCTGGCTGATCGGCGTCAGCCGGTCGTGTTCGCTGCCGATCACCAGGGTCGGCACCGTCAGACCTTCGAGGTTGAGGTGTCGCGAACCGATTTCGTCGATGAGCATCCGCGCGCAGCCGCCGCGACCCACCGGCGAGGTCTGTGCGAACAGTTCGTAGACGAGCTGGACGACGGCCGGGTCCGCGCCCGCGCCGACCGCCATCATCGCCACCAGATACCGACTGGGAATCCGGACAGCTCCCGGCAGCGGAAACCCGCCGACCGCATTGATCAGGGTCCGCCCGGCCACCATCCGGGCCGGTCCCAGGCCGCGCGGCACCGACAACAATTTGATCTTGCTCAGCAGGTCACCGCTGGCCGTGTTGATCAGCGCGACCGCATCGGCGCGGCGGCGAACCTTGTGTCCGTAGCGCGACGACCAGGCCTGGATGGTCATGCCGCCCATCGAATGGCCGGCAATCAGCGCCCGTTCGTGCGGGGCCAGCGTCGCGTCGAGCACGCAATCAAGGTCGGACGCCAGGTGCTTGAGGCTGTAACCGCTGCGGCGTGGCACACCGCTGCGGCCGTGCCCGCGGTGGTCGAACGCGATCACCCGGTAATCGGTGGCCAGGTCGGCGATCTGGTGCGACCACGCCCGGATGGCGCAGACGAAGCCGTGCGTCAGGACGATGGGATAACCGTCCGGCGGGCCGAACACCTCGGCATGCAGTGCGGTGCCATCCGCCGCGCGAACGTTGACGGTACGACTCGGGGGCAAATCGGCAGGCAACTGCCGAATCGATCTCTCACGGGTGGTCGTCCGAGCACTCTTGTCAGGAATCATGCCGCTCCCGCCGTTGGTCGCGGCACCGTTGCCGCCGTCCAGTTGCTCGCGACTTTACCTGACCGTAATGTGCGCTTCGTCACAAACCAGAAAACGATCAGATAACGGCGAAACCGTGCCAGAGTTATCCCGCCGAGGGTTTTTGGCGGCAACGACCCTGCTCGCCGGCGGCTGCGCGACGCACCCTCCGGCGGCGCGGCCTCCCCCGGCACCGACTACGACGTCCGCGGACACCACAGTGGTCTTGGTCATCGGTGCCGGAATGGCCGGGCTGGCCGCTGCGCGCAGCCTGGCCGACGCGGGCCGGCCGGTACGGGTGATCGAAGCCCGCGACCGCATCGGTGGGCGGGTGCACACCACCCGCGACTGGGGTGTGCCGTTGGAGATGGGCGCGTCCTGGATCCACGGCACCAAGGACAATCCGCTGACCGAATTGGCTGCGCAGGTTCATGCCGACGTCGTACCCACCGACTACGACGACCCGGCCAAGCTGGTGATCGATCCCCGGCTGCGACCGATGACGTTCAACTCCCGCACCTGGCGCGACCTGGTCACCGAGGCGCGTGATGAGGTCACCGGCGGGACTCTGGGCGCCGCAATCACCGCGGCGGCCGACCGCGAGGAACTCACCGACCGCGACCGCGCCGCCCTTGCCTACTACGTCACCACAGCGATCGAAGACGAGTACGCCGCCGACGCGGGCCAGCTTTCGGCGACGGCGTTCGACGTCGGCAAGTACACCAGCGGCTCCCAGTCGGTGATCACCAGCGGGTACGACGCGCTGCCGCGCCTACTGGCCGACGGAATTCCGATCGAGCTGAACGCTCCCGTCAATTCCATTGCCTACAAACAGAATTCAGTAACCGTCCGAGCCGGCGAGCGTACCTTCGCCGGTGCCGCGGCGATCGTCACGGTGCCGCTGGGCGTGCTGAAGGCGGCGAGCATCACCTTCGACCCGCCGCTGCCCGAAGGGCACGCCCATGCGGTGAACGCGCTGGGATTCGGTGTCCTGGCCAAGAGCTACTTCCGTTTTCAGCAGCGAACCTGGGACGACGAGAACGCCTTCTACGAGTACCTGGGCTCCGAGAAAGGCATGTGGGCCCAATGGCTCACGTTGCCCGCCGCTGCCGGCCCGATCGCGTTGGCCTTCAATCCCGGATCCCGCGGCCGTAGCGTCGAGGCCACCGCCCCAGCCGATCTGATGGCCGGCGCCCGGCCCGTCGCCAGCCAACTGTTCGGGACGGACATCGTGGCGGTGCGCACCTCGAGTTGGACCACCGATCCCTACGCGCTGGGTTCGTACTCCTTCCACGCGCCAGACTCGGGACCGGACGACCGCCGCCGGCTGCAGGAACCGGTGAGCGACCGGCTGTACCTCGCGGGCGAGGCCGTTGGAACCGACAACCCGGCCACCGTCCACGGCGCCCTGCTGAGCGGCCGCCACGCGGCCGCCGAGCTGATGCGCCGCCTACCCGGATAGGGCTGCGCTCAATAGTTTTCCAGCGCGTCGACGCCGCGCCAACTCGGCCAGGTGGTTTCCCACACCCGGTAAATCCGCCCGTCACGGTAGGCGGCGATCAGCATCACCTCGATGCGGGTCGGCCGCTCGCCGGGGCGCGAGGTGGTGATCCATACCCGGCCGGCGACCTTGTCCCCGGCCTCCACCCAAGCCTCGTCGTCGTACTCCACCGAGTAGGCGATGGGGGTGGCGTACAGCTTGAGGTGACTGTCGCGGAACTCGGTGAAGCCCTGCGTCAGCCCGTCGGAGGTCATCACGAAGTCGGCGTCGTAGTAGTGCTCGATCAGGTCACCGTTCTTGCCGACAACCATGCGCTCGAACATCTCACGCAGTAACGCGACGGACATGCGGCCACCTCACCAGGCGTCGGGACGCATCGGCATCCGGGGCTTCGGCTTGATTCTGTTGATCGCGGCCCACAGGGCCCGCTCGCGGGCGTTGTCGGCGACGAACAGCATCTCATCACCGGCCTCGAGCACCTCTTCGTGCCGCGGAACGATCACGGTGCCGCGGCGCACCACACTGACCAGGGCGGTGTTCTTCGGCAGACCCAAGTCACCCACCTGCGTGCCCACCACCGGGTTGTCTTCGGGCAGCGTCAGTTTCGTCAGCGCGGTGCGGCCTTCCTGCAACCCCATCAGCCGGACCAGGTGACCCACATCGATTGCGCCCTCGATCCCCGCAACCATGGCACCCGGTGTGGAGACCGATACGTCAATCCCCCACGCCTGCCCGAACAGCCACTCGTTGCGGACATCGTTGATCCGGGCCACCACCCTGGGCACCCCGAACTCGGACTTGGCCAGCAGACCCACCACCAGGTTGGCCTTGTCGTCGCCGGTTGCCGCGATCACGACGTCGCACGTCTGCACGCCGGCCTCCTGCAGCGCTGACATTTCGCATGCATCGGCATTGAACCAATCCGCCTCCGGCACCTGGTTCGGCTCGAAGTTGCGCCGTTGCCGCTCGATCAGCAGGATCTTGTGCCCGGCGTCGAGCAATTCCTGTGCGACCGAGCGGCCGACGTTGCCGGCACCGGCAATCCCGATCCGCAACTTTCGCTTGGCCACCCGACCATCTTTGCGTATGCCAAGTGGCCCGGCACTTCGCGCTGTGCAATGAGCGGCCGGCGCGCGCGGGCTGATTTACTGACAAACCAATGACGCTGGAACAGCTGTACCTGACTGTGTCGATCGGCGGCCTAGTGCTGCTCGCCAGCATCGTCGGCACCCGCGTGGCCACGGTGGTGGGATTCCCCAGTCTGCTGCTGTTCCTGCTGGTCGGTGTCGCGATCGGCGAGGACGGGCTGGGTCTGCAGTTCGACGACGTGGTCCTGGCCCGCAACGTAGGAACCGCGGCGCTGGCCGTCATCCTCGTCGAGGGCGGCCTGACCACCCGGTTCAGCGACATCCGCAAGGTACTGGCGCCCGCGGTCACCCTGGGGACCATCGGCGTGATCATCAGTACCGTCATCACCGCGGTGTCCGCGCGGCTGCTGCTGCACTTCGACTGGCAGCTGGCCCTCCTGCTCGGCGCCATCATCGCCTCCACCGACGCGGCGGCAGTCTTCTCCGTCCTTCGCGTGCTGCCGTTGCCGCGCCGGCTCGCCGGGCTGCTGGAAGCCGAGTCCGGCTTCAACGACGCGCCGGGCGTGATCCTGGTGCTGATGTTCAGCGTGGTGCCCTTCGTGTTCCGCCCGGAGGGTGCCGTCACCGACCTGCTGTATGAACTGATCGGCGGTTCGGCGATCGGATTGGTCATCGGCTACCTGGGGGCGTTCGGGTTGCGGCGCATCGCGTTGCCGGCATCCGGCCTGTACCCGATCGCGACGTTCGGGCTGGGCCTGGTCGCGTTCGCCGCCGCCGGGGATGCCCACACGAGTGGATTCATCGCCGCCTACCTTTCGGCGGTGGTGCTGGCAAACTCGGGGCTGCCGCACCGTTCGGCCACCCGCTCCTTCGCTGAAGGAGTCGGCTGGCTGGCCCAGATCGGCCTGTTCGTGCTGCTCGGGCTCTTGGTCGACCCCAGCGAACTGTTGGTCGACGTGATACCCGCGATTGTGGTCGGGCTGGTGTTGCTGCTGGTCGCGCGGCCGCTGTCGGTGGTGGGAACGCTGATCTGGTTCCGGGTGCCGTGGCGCGATCAGGCGTTCCTGTCCTGGGCGGGGCTGCGCGGCGCGGTACCGATCGTGCTGGCGACCTTTCCCATCGTCGAAGGCGTGCCCGGCAGTTCTCGACTGCTGAACATCGTCTTCGTACTGGTGGTGGTGTTCACGCTGGTTCAGGGCCCCAGCCTGCGGCCGATCGCCCGGATGCTGGGCCTGATATCACGCGAAGCGACCCGTGAAATACAGGTCGAAGCGGCTCCACTGGACATGCTGGACGCCGAACTGCTCACCATGACGGTGCAACGGCCGTCGCGGCTGCACAACGTCACCATCCTGGAACTGCGCCTGCCCGACCCCGCCGTCATCACGCTGATCATTCGGGACGGCCACACTTTCGTCCCCGAGTCCGACACCCGCATCGAGAGCGGCGACGAACTGCTGATCGTCACCACCAGCAACACCCGGGCTGCGGCCGAGGCCAGGCTGCGCGCCGTCAGCCGGCGTGGCAAGCTCGCGCACTGGTTCGACGAATACGGGGAGCTGGACTGACTAGCCCGCGAACCTCGGCTCGCCCAAAGTGAAGGTGGCCTCCTCGACGAACGCGCCCACATGCAGGCCGGGCCGCAGCCACGTCGGCAGCGGACCCGACGAGGAGACGCCGACCGTCACCAGCGCCGGACGGATCCGACCGGCGAAGGTGAGCAGCGAGTCTCCGACGCGACCGTCGGCGAACTGCTGGCGAGCGCTGCCCTTGGTTTTCAGCGGAATGGCCGGCCCCTTGATCCGCGGCGTCGCGCTGACCGTCCAGGACGGCTCGGAGCTGCTGCTGCCGGTGATGAGGTGGCCGTCGGCCAACTCGCCGTCGAAGCGGGCCAGTGTCTTGGGCATCGCCCAGTTGGTGCGGCCGCCGACCAGGCTGGATTCCGAATCCACCGACATGAACGCCACGTTGCCCCAGGGCCGCAGGCCGGTCCGGGAGCCGACGATGCCGAGCACTTCGTCATAGGCGCCGACGGGGGTGTCCGTGTAGCGGACGAAGGCGCCGAGGGTGACCAGCGCCGGGCTGCCGGCCAGCGCCGGCGGCAGGGCGCCCGCCGCGGCGCGGCCGCCGCGGCCCAGCCACAGCAGCGCCGAGCAGCGGCACTCCCACGGCGCGGGCGCCTGGTTACGCGGCAGGGTGGCAACCAGCGCCTGACTCAGTGCGCTTTCGGGCACGCCCCGCAGTCCGGTCAACTCGATGCGACTCTCGTTGTCTCCCACGACTACTCCTGGTTCTCGATGCGCGCCTGGTAACCGGCACGCTGCTCGCGGTCCAGTTCCGCGGTGACTTTGTAGCCACCCGACAACCGGAAAGCCGTATCGACGACTGCGGCCGGCAGGGTGGCGGTCCCGCGGGAGACCAGACCAACCAATTTGGGTACGAACACGGTGCGAGAGGCCCCTTTGGCCAACTCGGCCACCACAGCGGTGGCGACATCCTCCGGATTGACCACCAGGAATCTCTCCAGTGGCCCGGGTGCCGACATTCCCGCGATCAGCTCGGTGCGGACGAAGCCCGGGCAGATCACCGAGATCTTGACTCCACTGCCCCGCCACTCCTGACGCAGCGCCTCGCTGAACCCGACGACGGCGTACTTGGACGCGCAGTAGGTGGCGGCATTGGGCGACGCGAGGGTGCCCATGACCGAGGCGATGTTGACGATGTGGCCCGCTCCACGTGCGGCGAAGCGGGCGCCCGCCAACCGGGTGCCGGTCAGCACCCCCAGCACGTCGATCTCGATGGTGCGCCGGGTGACGCGGGGGTTTTCCTGCAGGAACGGCCCGATCGGCATGATGCCCGCGTTGTTGACCAGGACATCGAGGCCGCCGAGCTCCCGAGTGGCCTGGTCCAGAAAGGTCTCGAAGCTCGCCGTGTCGGTCACGTCGAGCGGGTGGCCCGTCGCGCCGATGTCGGTGGCGGTCTGTTTGACGGCAACCTCCTGCACGTCACCGAGGGCCACCGCGGCGCCGGCGGCAATCAGCGACTCACCGATCGCGCGGCCGATGCCTTGGGCCCCGCCGGTGATGGCAACCCGTCGCCCCCTCAGCTTCGCCACGTGGCCCAGAATCTCATACCGTGGTCGCGCGGCTGCCCGCCACTCCCCCCGAGAGCGCCACGTGGACGAGATCGACTGCACGGGAGGCACTTTGCGCGGCACCCTCCATGGTGGTGGGCCAGTCATTGTGCGTCCAGTCACCGGCCAGCACCAGATTCGGCAAGGACGTGTGGTTGCCGGGCCGGATTGTGGACATCCCGACGCGGGAGGAGAACGTGGCCTTGGGCCAGGGCACCACGGTGACGTCGAGGACCCGTGCCTCGCGCGCTGCCGGGTAGCTGGCGCGCAGCGCATCGACAAGGCGGTCGGCCACCTCCCGGTTCTTCAATTCCATCAGGTCATAGGCCGCGCAGGTGGTCAGCGCATACAGGTGATTGCCGTCCGCACGCGGACCGTGCATCCGGTCCCGGTCGAAAACCCAGCCAATATCGCTGTCCAACAACGATTCCCACGGCGCCACGGTGCCCAGTGGCCGGTCCAGCAGCACGTAGGCGTTCATGATCGGGACGGGCTCGAGTTGTTTGGCCGCCAAACGGATGTCCTCGGAACCCGCGACGTCGTCCAGCAGTGAGCGCAGGTTCCACGACGGCACGGCGAGCACCACGGCGTCGGCTTCGATCGTCGACCCGTCAGCCAGCCGAACTCCGGACGCACGACCGTCGTCCACCGCGACCGCCACCGCGCGGGTGCGCAGCCTTACCTGAACCCCTCGTTCGGCCATCACGCGCCGAGCACCGTTGAGGTACAACGTTTCCAGGTCGACCGTGGGATACCCGATGCGCATGGCGGCCGGGCCGCCGCGGCGTACCCGGTCGGCACCGGTGCGCAGCAGGGCGGCGAACGCGTGGGCGGAGGCCAGGTGCGGCAGCTCATTGAGTAGGCCGATCACCATGGAATTCAGCATGATTCGGCGCACCGCGGCGGGGAGACCGAGACGGTCGAACCACTCGTCGACGGTGATGTGGTCCAGCGCGTCATCGAACCGGATGACGTCACGGATCAACCGGGCCCACGCCGGGGTGGCACGCACCAGCGCCGAAAAACCCAGTCCCCGCACCTGGCCGAGGAACACGCGGCGCGCGTGACGCGCCCGGAGACCGAACGTCTCGACGTGCCCGCCCGGATAACGCACGCCGAACTCGTCGGGAAATCGGAGAAGATGGCGGGTCCCAACCGAATCCAGGTAGCGGAAGATGCAGTCGTAGGAACCGGCGAGCACGTGCTGACCGTTTTCGATCGGGTCGCCGTAGCCGGAGGTCAGGCCGATGGTGCGCCCGCCCAGCTTGCCGTTGCCCTCTACCAGGGTGACCGCGTAACCCAGCTCGGCCAGCCATATCGTGGCGGCCAGGCCCGCCAGGCCACCGCCCACCACGACGACACGCTGCCTCACGGTGCCTCCTCGCCGACGGACATCCCCAGCGCCCGCATGGTGCCCGCCAAGTGCGCCCGAACCGCCGCGCGGGCCGCGTCGCCGTCCCCGTCACGAAGCGCCCGGGCGATGCGTTCGTGTTCCTCGATGATGGTCGCCAGGCGTTGCGGATTGCGTGCCGATTCGCCGATCATCCGCATCTGACGGTCGCGCAGGGTGGCGTAGAAGCCGGCCAGGATGGCGTTTCCGGCAGCTTCGAGCGTGACGTTGTGAAAGGCGCGGTCGGATTCGAGAAATTCATGAAGCCGGGAGGCGGCGACCGACGCGCGCTGCCGCTGCAACTGAGCCGAAAGTCGTTCGTACACGGCCGCACAAGCATCGGGACCGCGTTGGATCACGGATCGCGCCGCAAATTCTTCCAGCACCACCCTGGCCTCCAGGACGGCACGCACCTCATCCGCTGACACCGGCACCACCAGCGCTCCGCGCTTGGGGTATAGGCGCAACAGCCCGGCGGCCTCCAGTTGTAGGAACGCCTCGCGGACCGGGGTGCGCGACATGCCCAGCGCGGTGGCCACCTCGCCCTCGCTGATCAGGTCGCCGCCCGGAAACTCTCCGGTCAACACCTTGGCCTTGACGTAGTCGAGCGCACGGTCTTTGGCCGGGCCCGGACCGTTGGTCACCTCCAACGCCATAGCCCTCCTCGGGGTCCAGTGGTATCCCGACTCTATTCGGCGGCCGCCGCGAGCAACTGAGCTTGCATCATAGATACAAGATAGATACTATATGAATATGACGCTGACCGCTCCGTCGATGAGTCCGGTGTTCCTCGAGTGTTCCGACGATGCCCGGTACTTCGAGTACACCCAGGCCGCCGATCCCATCGGTTCGGGCCACACCCCACGGGTGCCGATCGCGCAGTTCAGCCCGGAGATCTACCGGGACGGGCCCACCGGAGTGGTCCCGCTGGACCTCTCGGCCGACCTCGGCATCAGCACCGGCGCGGCGACGAGTCCGGCACTGTTGGCGAACTTCGTGCGAATTCGCGCGGGCGAGCAGATCGACACCAGCCCCAACGCCAGCTCGCAGCTGTACTACGTGCTGTCCGGACGCGGCATCGTCGCGCTTGACGGACGACCGGTTCGGTGGGAGAAAGGCGACGTCCTGACCCTGCCGGCCGGTACCGGGGCAGTGTTCCATGCCGAGGTCGACGCGGCGATGTATTGGGTGCACGACGAGCCGCTGATGCGTTACCTGGGCGTCTCGGCGTGCGAGCAAAGATTCCGGCCGACCAAGTTTCGCGGCGCGGACGTGGTCGCCGAGCTCGAGCACATCGCTTCGCGACCGGGCGCCAACGACAAGAACCGGGTCAGCGTGCTGCTGGCCAACGCCGGCCAGGAGCAGACCCTGACCCTGACGCACGTGTTGTGGGCGATGTTCGGCGTGCTGCCGCCCGGGCAGGAGCAGCGCCCGCACCGCCACCAGTCCGTCGCGCTGGATCTGATCCTCGACGCCCAGCCCGGGTGCTACACCCTGCTGGGCACCCGCCTCGACGACGGCGGTCAGATCGCCGACCCGATTCGGGTGGACTGGCAGGCCGGCGGAGCCTTCACCACCCCGCCGGGCATGTGGCATGCCCACTACAACGAGTCCGGCGCCCCGGCACATCTGATCCCGGTGCAGGACGCCGGGCTGCAGACCTACCTGCGCAGCCTCGACATGCAGTTCAGCCCTCGGCCTTCCGCGCCCGCCGCACATGCAGCATCACTTTGACGATCAGAAATGCGATGGCCACCGCCATCATCAGCGACGAAAGAGCGTAAGCGCCGTAGACGTGGCCGCGGTTGTACCGGTCGTTGACCAGCAGCGTGAGGGTTTGCGTGCTCCCCGGCAGGTTGGATGACACCATGATGACGCCGCCGAACTCGCCGAGCGTCCTGGCGACCGTCAGCACGACGCCATAGGTCAGGCCCCACCTCATCGACGGCAATGTGATCCGCCAGAAGGTCTGCCACCAGCTCGAGCCCAGGGTCGCCGCCGCCTGCTCCTGCTCGGTGCCTACCTCACTGAGCACCAGCTGCACCTCGCGGACCACGAACGGCAGCGTGACGAAGATGCTGGCCAGCACGATACCGGGGACGCCGAAGATGATCCTCACCCCCGTGTCTCGCTCGATGAACCCCAGCGCACCAGCCGAACCCCAGGCCGAGATCAGCGCGACGCCGACGATGATTGGCGAGACCGCGAAGGGCAGATCGATGATCGCCTGCAGCACGCCTTTCCCACGAAATCGGTTACGCGCCAACAGCAATGCCGTGGGTATACCGAACAGGACGTTCAGTGGCACGACAATCGCCAACACCAGCAGCGAGAGGTGCAGCGCCGAGATCGCCGCGGGCGTGGTGATCCAGATGTAGAACTGGTGAAAGCCCGGCCGGAAGGTCCGCCACAAGATCAGCGACACCGGCACGATCAGCATCACCACGATGTAGCCGGACGCCAGATAGCGGATCAGGTAGCGCACCGGGGGCGAAGACGTCGCCGAAGTCACCCGGCCCGCTCCTCGCGGTTGGCCGTGCGCCCTCCGATGATCCGCAGCGTGAACAAGACACTGAACGAAATGAACAGCAAGACAACGGATATCGCGGCCGCAGCTGGACGGTCATCGTTCTCGATCAGCGACCGTATCCACTGGGATGAGACTTCGGTGCTGCCCGGGACGGCGCCGCCGATCGTCACCACCGAGCCGAATTCGCCGATGCACCGGGAGAATGCCAGGCCCGCCCCGGACAACACCGCGGGTAACAGTGAGGGCAGAACAATGGCGGTGAAGACCTTCCCGCTGCCGGCGCCCAGCGATGCGGCCGCCTCTTCGACCTCGCGGTCGATCTCGTGAAGCACGGGCTGGACCGCGCGCACCACGAACGGCAGCGTCACGAACGCCAGCGCCATCGCCACCCCCGGCGGCGTGTGCTGCAGGTGCAGACCGATCGGGCTGCTCGGGCCGTAGAGGGCCAGCATCACCAGGCTGGTCACGATTGTCGGCAGCGCGAACGGCAGGTCGATGACCGCGTCCAACATGCCCTTCCACAGGAAGTCGTCGCGCACCAGCATCCACGCGACCAGCACTCCGAACACCACGTCCAGGGCGGTGACCACCACCGAGATGATCAACGTCACCTTGAACGACTCCAGTGCGGCATGCGAGGTGACCGCCAGCCAGAAGTGCTGCCAACCGCCTCCGACGGCCTGCCAGGCGATCGCGGCCAGCGGCAGCAGCACGATCACCGACAGCCACAGCGTTACCACGCCGACCCGAAGCGACGTGCCGCCCGGAGCTTCGGGGATCGCGACCTTCGGCGCCGGAGCCGACTCCCGGTCCGGGGCGAGGAGGGCGGCCGTCATCCGGTTGCCTCCAGGTACACCTTGGTGATGGCACCGGTCTTGCGGTCGAAAAGCTCGGGGTCCACACTGGCCCAGCCGCCGAGGTCGGCGACGGTCCAGAGTTTCACCGGTGTCGGGAACTGGTTGCGGAATTCCGCCGCAACAGCCGGATCGACCGGACGGAACCCGGCTTCAGCCCAAAGCCTTTGTGCCACAGCGGTGTACTGAAAGTTCTTGAACAGGACGGCGGCGTCCAGGTTCGGGCTGGTGGTCAGCACGGCGACCGGATTCTCGATCTTGAAAGTCTGTGGCGGGTTGATGTGTTCGACTGGATGGCCCTGCCGCTCAGCGGCAATGGCTTCGTTCTCGTAGCTGATCAACACATCACCGCTGCCCTCGATGAATACGTCGGTGGCGATCCGGCCCGATCCGGGACGCAGCTTGACATGCTCACGCACCAGGTCGGCGATGAAGTCCACACCCGCTTGGCCGTTGCGGCCGCCGCCGCTCTTGACTGTGTACGGAGCCAACAGATTCCACTTAGCCGAGCCGGAACTAAGCGGGCTGGGCGTGATGATCTCCACGCCGGGCTGCAGCAAATCGTCCCAGTCCCTGATGTGCTTGGGATTGCCCTTGCGCACCACCAGCGTCACCACCGATCCGAACGGGATGCCCTTGGACGCCTCCTTGTCCCAGTCCGGGTCCACCTTGCCGGCCTTGACCAGTCGGGTGATGTCGGGCTGCACCGAGAAGTTCACGATGTCGGCAGGCTTGCCCGCTACGACACCGCGTGACTGGTCGCCAGACGCACCGTAGGAGGTGATCACCTGAATGCTCCGGCCCTCGTCGGAGGCGTTGAACGCCGAAATAACCTTGGTCCAGCCCGGTTCGGGTACCGAGTAGGCGACCAGGGTGATATCGGTGTCCACGTCGTGCAGTGCACCGCCGTCCGCGGCGTCGCTGGCGCCGCCGTGGCACGCCGCGACGACGGCGACGATCAGCGTCAGTCCGATGACGTGGCGCCAGCGACTGTCGATGGACATTGGACGGCCTTCCAGGACTTGGACACACGAATCCCGTTGCCGCGGAAAGCTCGGGCGTCGCTGACAACGGAGGTGGCGAGATCAGCGACAACAGCTCACGACGGTGCGGAAGCCCCCCATGCCGTACGCCCAGTACATGCGCGAAAAGTTAACAGAGCGCGCGGATCAGCACCGCCGAAAAAGTCACTGTGATCGGAACACTGGGGCTTCTCAGGCAGGCGGCACCGCGGCGGCCTGCACGTTCGCGATCTTGCTGAACCCGCTGACCGTGAGCACGCGCACCAGCAGCGGATGGACGATGACGTGCAAATGGTCGACCACGTCGGCCTGATCGAACAAGGCATTGATGCCCGCACTGTCCACGTATCTGACCGCGCTGAGATCGATGGTGAACGGCTCACGGGCACTGGGGTTGGCGTCGACCAGAGCCTGCTTGAACGCTTCGATGTTGCTCAGATCGATCTCACCGGCCGCGGTCAACCGCGGCGTCCCGTCGGCGCCGGGCTCGGTGGTCAAGGTGAGCGGTGTGGGCATTACGTGATCCTCGCCTGCATGGAAACGATCGTGCCGGCTGCGCCGGACTGGATGCTGCAATCCTCCATCAACACCCGCATCAGGGAAATACCGCGACCGCGACTGAAGTCGGCGATTTCGGTCGGCGTCTTCCAGGCGCCGGTGTCGGTGACGGTCACCTGCAGCCGGTCGAAGATTGCGGTTGCCCGCAGCGACACGGTGCCCGCCCGCTGATCACGATGGCCGTGTTCGATCGCATTGGACACGGCCTCGCCCGTGGCGATGAGCACGTCTTGAATCTGGTCTGGCTCCACTCCAGCTCGGGTTAGCCAGCCCCGCAACGCATTTCGGCTCTCGGCTAGGTTTCCGGCGTCGGCGGTGAACTCGAGCGAAAACGGTGCGGGTTGCCGGTAGAGCAACATGGCCACGTCGTCGGGGTACCCCCCGCTGGGCTCCAGGTCGGCCATCAGCCGGTCAGCCAGTTCTTCGATCGCTACCGAGCGGCCAATCTGCACCAGCTCGGCGGCGCGGGTCATGCCATCGTCCAGGGAGGCCCCGCGTCGTTCGACCAGACCGTCGGTGTAGAGCAGCAACGTCGCGCGCGGCGGCATCGTGGCGCGGCCCTCGGGTCGCTGCCAATGCGGGCGCAACGCGAGAGGAAGGCCGTGTTCACCGCCCAGCGGCGCGGTTGTACCGTCCGCGTGCACCATGATGGGCGGCGGATGTCCGGCGTTCGAGTACACCAGTTCACCGGTTTCCAGCGTCAGTACCGCGCAGAATGCGGTGGTGCACCGGGCCCCGGGAAGACGTTCGGCGAAGCGGTCCAGTGCGGTCAGCACCGCACCGGGCGCGGGCTGCTCGAGCAGTAGCGCGCGACAGGCGCTGCGCAGTTGTCCCATCACGGTGGCCGCCCCCAGACCGTGGCCGACACAGTCACCGACGATCAACGCCACCCGGTCCTTGTCGAGCTCGACCACGTCGTACCAGTCGCCGCCGACCTGCAGCGGGTGACTCGCCGGCAGATACCGCACGGCGAAGCCCTCCGGCAGGGTCGCCGGGCCCAACATCGCATGCTGGAGCGCCACAGCGGTTTCCCGTTGCTCGTCCAGTTGATGGACGCGCTGCAGTCCCTGTCCGAGCCGGCCGGCCAGCACCGTGAGCAGCGTCTGATCTTCCCGGGTGAACCGGCGGTGCTCGGCCAGCTCGACCCAGATCACCAACAGGCCGCGGGGGTGCTGGGAGGCGATACCGGCCGCACCCGCTCCGGCGGTGACCGTGTTCAGCAAATCCTTTTCGCGTAGCGACGCGATTTGCTGTCGTTGGTGCGGTGACAGGTCGGCCCACCCGGCCCGCTCCCCCGCGCAGACGACGTCGGGTGCGGATCCACCCCGAAACGTCACCGCCAGCACCCGCCGGGCCTGCCACACCCGGCGCAGCACCTCCGCGGCGCCTTGCAGCGCATCAGTGATCGAATCTGCTTGCACGAGTTGTTGATTGAGCTCATCGAGCGCGCTCTGGCTCTGCACGGCGTAGTGTTCGGCCGTCACGTCGCGGAACGTGCCGACCATGACACGGCGTCCGGAGTCGGGGTCATAAGCGTGGTTGAAGTTGACCGCGATCCACAGCCGGTGCCCGTCGCGGTGGGTTACGGGCAGCACCAAGGCGCCGTGGGATTCGCCGAGCGACGCGGTGAACTCGGCTTCGACCAGCTGACGCGCCGCAATATCGATGCCCGGGTCCGGCCACCAGGGATGCGGGACTGGATAGGGCAGCCCTTCGGGACCGTAGCCGAGGATCTCGAGGAATGCTGCGTTGACCTCGATGACGGAGCCGCGTTCGTCGATGACGAAGAAAGCCTCCTGCAACGAGTCCACCAGCGCGGTACGCCAGCGGGCGTGATAGTTGCGCATGCGCGCCAACTCGACGTTGGCGCGCACCCGGGCAAGCAGTTCGGCGGCGGCGAAGGGTTTGACCAGATAGTCGTCGGCGCCCGCCAATAATCCCTCGATGGACGCTTCCTGGCCCGCCCGGGCGGAGAGCAGCAGCACGGGCAATGCCGCGGTGCGCGGGTCGGCGCGCAGCGCGGCCAGCAATTGCAGACCGCCCAGTTTGGGCATCATCACATCGCTGATCACCAGATCCGGGAGCTGGGTCCGGATGGCCTCCAGTGCCTGCTCCCCATCGCCGACGCCACTGGCCTGGTAGCCGGACGCTGTCAGCAGATTGGTCAGGTAGCCGCGCATGTCGGCGTTGTCGTCGGCCACCAGCACCCGTGCCTGCACACCGCTGCCCCCCGCCTGCGCGGGTACGGCGGCCAGGATGGGTGCCGTCATCCCGGACTCGCCAGGCAGCCAGCGCAAGGCCTCCTGCACATAGGCCTCGGAGCTCGCGCCGGCGCTGGTGCGGGCGCCCTGCGGCTCGGCCAGTTCGTCGGGCGGCAGATGCGCGGCGCCGAAGGGCAACCGGATGGTGAAGGTGGTTCCGTGGTTCTCCCGGCTCTCGGCGGTGATGCTGCCGCCGTGCAGATTCACCAACTCCCGCACCAACGCCAACCCGATGCCACTGCCCTCGGTGGAGCGTGCCCGCGCGGTCTCGATGCGGTGGAAACGTTCGAACAGCCGCGGGGTTTCGGCCGCGGGCACGCCGATCCCGGTGTCGCTGACGGTGACTACCGCCCGGCCGTCGTCGCGGGCCACCCGCACGGCGATTGCGCCCTCGAAGGTGAACTTCAAGGCGTTCGAGAGCAGGTTGAGCATCACCTTCTCCCACATCTCCCGGTCCAGGTAAACCGGTTCGTCCAGTGGCGGGCAATCCACCGTGAACGTCAGGCCGGCCTGACCGATCGCCGAACGAAACACGCTGGCCAGATCGGCCGTGACGGACGCCAGGTCCACCGGCTCGAAGCGGGCCCGCATCCGGCCGGCCTCGATGCGAGAGAAATCGAGCAGGGTATTGACCAGCTTTGCCAGCCGCAAGGCGTTGCGGTGCACCAACTCCAGCTCTTGGCGGGCGGTCTCGTCGACGCGGCCACGCAGTTCGTCGACGGGTCCCAGAATCAGTGTCAGCGGCGTGCGGAATTCGTGGCTGATGTTCGAAAAGAAGGTGGTCTTCGCGCGATCCAGTTCGGCGAGTTCCTCCGCGCGCTGCTGCTGAGCCTGATAACTGCGGGCGCTACTCACACCCGCCGCGAGATACCCGGCCACCAGCTCGACGAAGCCCCGGTAACCGTCGTCGAGTTCCCGATACCGGTTCAGGCCCGCCACCAGGAACCCGACCGGCGCGCCACCCTGCTGCAGGAGCGGCACCAGCAGCGCCTGTTTCGGCGGCTCGCGCCATGCGCCGGTAGGCAGCTGCGGTGCAGCGCCGTCGAGCTCGATGAGTGCAGAGTCACCTCGGGCGGCCATCTCGGCGGGCCAGAGCGGATCACCGCTGCTCGGTAACGCTGCCGGGGCCGCCGGGTGCCCGTGCGCGATCCCGCTGAGGCCGGCGAGATGGGCGGCGCCCTGCTCGTCGAACAAGTAGGTCAGGGTGAACGGGAGGTCGTAGGGGTTCTTGCTGAGTTGGCCGGCTGCGAAGTCGAGCATTTGCCGCTCGGTGCGAATGACGCTGGGATCCGAACCCAGGTCTCGCAGGGTCGCGATGCGCCGCTGGGCGATCACCCGTTCGGTGTCCTCGCTGACCACGCAGAGCAGTCCCACCACGTTGACGTCATCGTCACGCAGCGGGCTGTAGGAGAAGGTGTGGTAGGTCTCCTCGGGATAGCCCGACCGCTCCAGAATGAGCCGAAGAGCCTCATCCCAGGTGGCCTCGCCGGTCTCGAGAACATGCTCGACCCGTGATCCGATGTCGGTCCAGATCTCGGCCCAGACTTCGCCGGCCGGCCGGCCCAGCGCCCAGGGATATTTTCGTCCCAGGGTGTCCCGCCGGTAGGCGGCGTTACAGAAGAAGGTGAGGTCCGGCCCCCAGCCCATCCACATGGAGAACTGCGACGACAGCAAGATGTCGACGGCGGTGCGCAGGCTTTGCGGCCAATCATGGACTGGCCCAAGCGGAGTGGACGACCAGTCAACGGCAGCCAGATCGCGGCCTAGCTCTTGGTCTGCGCGAAAGACCACTGACGTCCCTCTCCAGTCTTCGGAACCAGCACCGCCGCCCAGTATTCTTTCACCGCGCCGCCAGCGGGGCGGCGATGTCTTCCAGTGATCGGCCTTCGGCGTCGACCGCGAGGAACCAGGCGACCAGCCCACCGGCCACCATCACCGCGGCACCCAGCAGATAACCCAGGCACAACAACAGCGGCCTGGAGCCGTCACCGATGAGCGCGCCGTAGATGACCGGCCCGAGCGCGCCGAAACACTGGGCGATGGCGAAGAACACCGCGATCGCCTTGGCCCGGACCTCCAGCGGAAAGATCTCGCTGACCGTCAGGTAGGCCGCGCTCGCCCCCGCCGATGCGACGTAGAAGATCACGCACCACGCGATGGTCTGAGTGATCGCGTTGAGCACGCCGGCCTGGAACAGTCCCGCGCTGACCGCCAGCAGCAGCCCCGACAGCAGGTAGGTTCCGGAGATCATCTTTCGGCGGCCGATGGTGTCGAAGAAGTGCCCGATGGTCAGCGGCCCCAGCAGATTTCCCACCGCGAACGCGATCAGGTAGAGCGGCGTCGAGGCGGAAGGCACACCGTAGAACTTGCCCAGCACCAGGGTGTAGGTGAAGAAGATCGCGTTGTAGAGAAACGACTGGCTGATCATCAGGACGGCACCCAACACGGCACGGCTGGGGTAGTCGCGGAACAGCACGCGCGTCAACGCGAAGTAGCCGATCTTCTGGGTGGGCCTCAGCTCGATGGCGGTGGATTCGTCGAGCGGCGGCAGCGTGGCACCGGTGGCCTGCACCTCCTGCTCGATATGGGAGATAGTGCGCTCGGCTTCCTCGATGCGGCCGTTCATCACCTGCCAGCGCGGGCTTTCCGGCAGATTGCGACGGACCAGCAGAATCACCACGGCCAGGACCGGGCCGAGCAGGAAGGCCAGGCGCCAGCCCAGGCTCACATCGATCACCCGCAGGAAGACGAACGTGCCGAGCGTGCCGAGCACCGCTCCGGCCCAATAAGTGCCGTTGACCGCGATGTCGACGCGGCCCCGGAACCGGGCCGGGATCAGCTCGTCGATCGCCGAGTTGATCGCCGCGTATTCCCCGCCGATGCCCGTGCCCGCAATGAATCGGGTGAAGTAGAGGAACGTTATCCAGGCCGCGTTGTTGCCCAGCGTGAACGCGGTGAGTGCACTCCCCAGCAGATACACGCCCAGGGTGACCATGAACAGGTTGCGCCGGCCGAGTTTGTCCGACATCCGACCGAAGAACAGCGCCCCGGCCACCTCGCCCGCCAGGTAGACGGAGGCGACGAACCCGACGGCGGCCGACGACAGATGCAGCGTCTGCGGCTCGGTGAGCGTCTCGGCCACGGCGCTGGCCACCGTGATCTCCAGACCGTCGAGGATCCAGGCCACACCCAGCGCCACCACCATGCGGGTATGAAACGGCGACCACGGCAGCCGGTCGATCCGGGCGGGAATCAGGCTGCGGATGACACCGCCGCGCTCACCGGACGTCGGCGCGGTCTGCTCCTCAGGATTCGGCACACGTCCTCGTTCCCGTCAGATGGAATTGAGAAACATCGGTTGTCGCACGCCCGGCTGTCACCCGGGTCCTCCCGCGACCTGCTCCGGCGTCGGCGGCTCGACGAATACCCGTTCGCCCGTGATCAGGTCGGCGTCGTCGAATCCGAAAAGGGCCCACAGCCGGACCTCGAACGGCCCCGGCGCCGTCGCCGGGGTTCCCCGCAGCCAGAACTCAATCTGGACCTGTCCATCGTCGAGATGGGTGAGCTCGATCAGCTCGTTGGTCTGGTCCGGCACCAGTTTGCGGCCGTCAACCCAGTACCGCATCACCTCGTCGGCGCCGTCGAACACCGTCCCGTCGGGCAGCTCATAGCGGGCGTGACTGAACGTCGCCAGGGTCCGATCCCATTCCTGCACGTTCTCACTGCGCATGTGCTCGATGACACGAGCTTCCCGTGCCTGTTGGTGCACACGCTGGGCCGCATCGGCCATGGACGGTCCTCTCCTGAGGCTAGGCAATCGAGTTACTCAGTCCGACAACCAGATTGATGGTGACAGCCAGAATAACCGCACCGAACAGGTAGGAGAGCAACGCCTGACACAGCGCAATGCGGCGCAGCTGACCGGTCTGCAGCGTGGTGTCGGACACCTGGTAAGTCATACCGATGGTGAACCCGACGTAGAAGAAGTCCAGGAATCGCGGGGCTTCCGTACCGTTGAACTCGATGCCGGTGGCCGAATTCGAGTAGTAGATATCGGCATAGCGGACACTGAAGACGGTGTGGACGACGCACCATGCGACGGCGATGCTGACCACCCCGACCGCGGCGGCGATGTCCTTCTCCGTCCCCGACTTCCCGCCGGCGGTCAGCAGATGCGCCACGCCGGCCAGGCTCGCCACACTGGCCGACAGGATCGCGACGTCGATAATCCAGCCACTAGGCGGGTCTTCCGGTATCACGTGCGCACAGGTCTGCTCGGCGTCCATCGGCAGCACGACGACCCAGGTCCACACCAGATAAGTCAGCGCCGCAGCGGTCCAGCCGACGCTGGGCCCGTATGCCCAACCCGTGGTGGTGCCGATCAGTAGCAGGGCGCCCACGCCGATCGATGCCGCCACCATCAGCCGAAGGACCACGTGCCGGCGCCACCCCCGGCGGACTTTGTGTGCCATTGCGGTCAACTCAGCGCCGCGGCCAGCGGCAGGGCGGCGGCTACCGGTGTGAGGGCATCGGAAAGACCCGCAGCGCTCCGCAATTCGCGGAACGCTTGGACCAGCTCGTCGGTGGCCTCATGCGGATCGCGCAGGGTCAGGTCGTCGGTCAGCACGGAGACGGCCAATTGATCAACGTAGCTCCACACCGTGATGTTCATGCCGCTGCCGGCGACGATCGGTCCAACGGAATAGATTTCGGTGACCGTCGCCCCCTCGATGCAGCCTCGTTCGCGGGGCCCCGGCACGTTGGACACGGTCAGATTCATCACGCTGGCCGACTCCACTCGTCGGGCCTGCATCCGAAACATGCCCGGCGCCAGCGCTGTCGGCAGGTAGGACATCCACGCCGGCAGCACCGTGGGACCGAGCAACTGATGGTTCTCCTTGGCGATCTTGGTGGCCATCGAGGTCAGCGCCAACCGCTGCATCGGGTCATCGATGTGCACCGGCAACGATGGCGTCATGTAGGTGAATTCGTTGCCCGCCAACCGGTTCGGAGAGGGGTTGTAACTCACCGGCACCCCGGCGATCAGCGGCGCGTCGGCGTGGCCGTCGTAGCGCAGCAACAGTCGCCGCAACGCGCCGGCCACCGTGGCCAGCACCACGTCGTTGAGCGTCACGCCCAGATGCTTGCTGGTCTCCTTGACGTCGGACAACGCCAGCGGCGCGGTCGCGAACCGGCGCCCGGGACTGACGCGGTGGTTGATGAACGACGGCGGCGGGGCGAAATTACGGGCCAGGTCATGATGGATACCCCGCTCCTTGGACCGCCGCCGCACCCGCGCGACCCCGGAGGCCGTCTCGTTGACCAGCCGCGGCAGTTTGCGGATCAGACCGACATGGTCTCGGGCCGCCGCCTTGACCAGATGTGAACGGGTGGGCTCCTCGCGCGGCGCGCGGTGTGGCTCGGGCTGGTACGGCGCCAGCGCCTGCGCCATCTGGTTCGCCGAGGCCATGCCGTCGGCCAACACATGGTGGACCTTGTGGATGACCGCGACCCGGTTGTCGGCGAGCCCCTCGGCGACATACATCTCCCACAATGGGTGGTCGCGGCGCAGCGGGGTGCTGGCGATCTGGCCGATCAGCTGGTCGAGCTCCCGGCGACCGCCCGGCGCCGGCACCCGGGCGCGCCGGACGTGATAGTCGAGGTCGATGTCGTCGTTGACGACCCACATCGGGTGGTGCAGCTTCAACGGAATGTCGAGCAGCTGGTAGCGCAGCGGCTCCAACGCCATCAGCCGCTCATAGCCGACCGCGCGGAACATCTCGAAACTGAAGTCGATTGGCATGTTCGAGACGTCGAGTATGCCGATCTTCAGCGTGTGCATGTGGATCTCGGGTGTCTCGCTGTACAGCATCAGGGCGTCCACACCGTTGAGTCGCTTCACACGCCTATTCCACCCCTTCGCACACTGCTACGCCAGACCCCGGTCGCGGGGGCAGGCTGTGCCGGGGACGGATCGGGCAGGCATTTCCCTTGCCGTACCGGCCAATTCGTGTGCCGAACGGCGCGCGCGAGCGCCGGTGCGGCCGGCCGGGCGAAGTAGGTCGCGTAGAAGGCGGTGCTCAAGGTCACCATCGCCCCGATGATGAGCACGCCGAACGGAACGGGGTGGCGGGCCATGGCCTCCGCGAAATAGCGGCAACAGATCAGCAGTGCGGCCAGGCAGGCCGCCCCGAAACCCGTCAGGCCGATTCGCCACCGGGTCCGGTCGGCCACCGGCTCCCGCAGCGCAGACTCCACGGTCAGGCACAACACCCCACCCGCCAGCAGATCGACGCCGTAGTGGTAGCCGAAGCCGAGCGTCGCCGCGACGGTGCACACCAGCCACACCGCGCCGCCCGCTCGCAGCCAGCGCGGCCCCGAAAGCGAGTGGATGAACACCGCCAGCGCCCAGGCGGTGTGCATCGACGGCATGCAGTTTCGCGGGGTGGCGAGGTCGAAGGCGATTGCCGTCGGCGACAGGGGGATTCGTGGCACCGCCTGCGGCCAGAAGTCGCCGACTTCGAACCCCCGGCCGGCACTGCCGAACGCGAAATCCGGTCCGACCAGCGGAAACATCACGTAGATCAGCGGGCCGATCAGGCCGAGCGCCAAGAATGTCGGAACCAGAAAATGACGCGGCCAGCCACGGGTGCTGACATGGCGCAGCTGGTAGACGGCGACCACCATGGCCGCGAGGGGCAGCTCGATATACACCCAGTGGAATGCGGCGCTGAGAACCGGGCCACCCGCATGCACGAGCCGACCCAACAACCAGGAAGGTTGCGCAAGGGCATGGTCTGCCAACAACGCATATTCGTCGAAGACCGTCGGCCGCACGATTGCGGTCATGCTCAACCAGGTATCGCCAACTTTGGTGGCGATGATGAGCAACAGGCCGAACGCGATGCCCCGTAGCGCCGTACTCTGCTCCGCTCGCGCCCAGCGGCGCCAGGCCACGGCCACCGCCAGAGCGGTCAGCACGATCAGCGGCCCATTCCCGACGGTCAAAGGCCCCCCACGCGCAAGCCTGAACGCCGCGAAAACGACATCGAGCGCCACGGCCACCGACAGCGCCCAGATCCGGCTGCGGCGGGACAGGCCCACCATCGCCACCCCGAGGCCCACCCACGGCACGGTGATCGACTTCGGTGTGCCGGCGTAATCGGTGAGCAGGCTGCGCAGCGGACCGGCGAAGCCCGAGCCGGTGGCGATCACTTCCAGCACGACGAGCACAACGGCGATCGTCGCGACCGCGGCCGGCACCGCGAGGCGGCCAGCCCGACAGCGCCATTGCGCCCGTCGCTCGTCGCCGGTGAACACCCGACGAATAATAGGTGGCGGGTAGGCGCCAGCGGTATTACTTGCGGATTGCCGAGGCGGCGTGTTCGATATTCGGCTTCCCGCTGTGCGGGCGTTGCAGCGCGGCGAACGCGGGAATTCCCGCGGCACTGATGACCGCGTCGAGCAGGACGACGCGATCCTGCGGGTCGGGCATCTCGGTCAGAACCGGTCCGAAGAATGCGCGGCCGTCGATCACGATGATCGGGCTGCCGGCCTCATCTCCCAGCGCCTTCTGGCTGCCCTGGTGTGCACTCCTGACGGCATCGTCGTATCCGGAATCGTCCAGAGCCTGGTGCAGCGACTGTTCGAATCCCAGACCCGCCAGCACATCGGCGGCCACGGCGGAGGTGACGACTTCCTGCCGGATATGTATGTGGTAGCCGATGGATTCGTAGAGGCGCGCGAAAGCCTCCGACCCGTAGCGGTCGGTGACGGCGGCGAACAAGCGACCCAGTCGTCGTGACTGCTCGAACATCTGCTGGTGCGCCTCGTCGGCGTCCTGATTCTCGTTGAGGACCGCCAGATTCATCTGTTTCAGGCGCACCGGCCGTTGGGTGTGGGCCGCGGCATCGAGCAGCCAACGGGAAGTCACCCAAGAGAACGGACATACCGGGTCAAGGTAGAGATCGACTGTGTCCACCAGATCGGCCTAGCCGTTGCGTCGGAATTCAAACCCGCCGGGGCGGATCACGCCGCGCCGAACACCACCGCGACGTTATGCCCGCCCAGTCCGAACGACTCTGCGACGGCATAGCGGTAGTCGCCGCGGCGAGGCTCACCGGCGACAACGTCGAGGTCGATTTCGGGGTCGGCCTCGACGAAATTCAAGGTGGGCGGTACGACGCCATCCCGCAGGGCCTGAACCGTCAGCACCGCTTCGACGGCGCCCGCCGCTCCGATCGAATTGCCCAGCGCCGCCTTCGGCGCGTAGACCGCCGGGGTGTGGTTACCCAGCGCCCGGCGGATGGCGCGTGCCTCGGCCACATCCCCGAACGTCGTGCCGGTCGCGTGCGCCTTGACCAGGTCGATGTCGGCCGGCGCGAGTCCGGCCAAGTCGACTGCGCGGGCGATGGCGTCACCGGCGCGCCTGCCGGTGGGGTCCGGCAACACGATGTCAAACCCATCCGATGTGATGGCGGCACCCATCAGTCGGGCCAGGACGGTCGCGCCCCGCGCCTTCGCGTGCTCCTCGGTTTCGATCACCATCATCGCGCCACCCTCGGCAAGAACCATGCCGTCGCGGTGCTTGTCGAACGGGCGGCAGGCGCCGGTCGGGTCGTCGTTGTCAGTGGAGAGGATGCCCAGTTGACAGAACGTGGCGACGGGCACCGCCTCGATCACGGTCTCGACGCCGCCGCAGATCGCCATGTCGGCCTCGCCGAGGACGATGCTCTGCCAGGCTTGCGCAATCGCCGCGGTACCCGACGCGTCACCCATCACGGGTGTCTCCACGCCCGCCTTCGCGGCGCGATCGAGCCCGACCACGGCGGCGGGTGCATTCGGCATGTACTTCTGCACCGAGATCGGGGAGATCGCGCGCAGGCCCTTGACCTTCCAGATGTTGTGCCAGATGGGCATGTCCTCGGTACTGCCCAAGCCCAGGCCGACCGACACCATCAGCCGATTGGTGTCGATGTCGGGAGAGCCGGCCCGCTCCCACAGCCGCCGGCTCACCACCGCCGACAGTTTCTGCATGAATGCGAACCGGCGCAGTTCGACGCGGCCGAACTGCTCGTCCAGGTCCTCCTGCAGTGTGCCGCCGATGCACACCGGGGAGTTGAACTCGGTGACGAACGGTTTGTCCAGCTTGCGAATCCCGCTGCCGCCCTGCAGCAGCTGCTGCCAGGTCTCCTCGGCATCCGGTGCGAGCGAGGTCGTGGACTCCACCGCGGTGACGACTACATCCGGGAAACCCTCACCGGTCCTCAGTCCCGCCATGACCGTCGCCCCGTGTCAAATATCGACGCCACATCCCCCTCCAGGAGCCACGCCAGTCCGAATACCAACGTCCCGACAAGTGACGATCAAAACCCAGCATCGTCAATCGCTCATGATAAGCAGCCTCGCCGGAACCGAAAAATCACCTTCCGCTAACGCGCCGGCAGTTCGAGCACCCGTTTGTTACCGGTATCGGCGACATAGACGTTGCCGGCGCTGTCCACCGCTACCCCCTGAGGCGTGATGAGGCCGGTGAACGCCAAGTCGACCGTGCTTTTCGCGCCCGGGGCCAGCTTCAGGACCCGGTTGTTCTCCTCGTCGGCGATGTAGAGCGCGCCGGCGGCGTCGACGGCCAGGCCGGCGGGTTCTTTGAGCCCGGTGATGGGCGGTTCCAGCTTGCTCGGCTGGGTCCTGTCGGCATCCATCTTCAGCACGCTGGTGGTGGACTTGCCGTAGTAGACGATGTTCACAGCGACCAGGTAGACAGCGCCTTTGCGATCGACAGCCACACCGGCGTCGCTCCTGATCCAGTCGTCCCCGCTGTGCACGTACATCATGGTGCTTGAGCCTGCCGGCAGCTTCAGCAGCTGCACGGAGTCGAGGCAATACACGTTGCCCGCCCGGTCCACCGCTATGTGGGTGGGGTGGTTGCCGCTGTTGAAACCTGTGAAGGGCAATTGGGTCGGGCTGTTGGCACCCGCGGCCAATTTGAGAACGCGGTCGGTGCCGGGGTCGGCGACATACACCGCGCCGGATGTGTCGACGGCCACACCCGTGGGGTGCTTCAGGCCGGTGAAGGGCAGCTCGACAGCGGTCGTCGAGCCGCGCGCCAGCTTCCACACCCGGCCGGCTTCGGGGTCGGTGACATACACCGCGCCGGAGCTGTCGACTGCCACGTCGCCCAGGCCGTCCAGGGCGCTGAAGGGCAGCACCACCTGCCCCCGCGGCGATTTCTGGAACGCGTTGTGGAACAGGACAACCGCGGCGACGAGGGCTGCCACCACGACCACAATTGCGATGCCGGCGATGATCCACGGCGTGCGGCTGCGCCGGCGCGGCGGCTGATGGGGGTGCACTGGACCTAGGAATCGGTGGCCGTGGGGGGATGCCCGACAGTGACGATGTCACTGACCCGGTCAAGTCCCGAGATGGAGAGCAGCTTCTTCAACGGACCGGTCTCTCTGATGACAACGGTGAGTTTGGTCGCCGCCGCAACGTCGAATAGAGCCCGCACGGTGCTGCTGTCGCAATAGGTCACCGCGGCCAGGTCGAGGGTGATGGTGGGAGATGCCGCGACGGCGCAAGCTATCAGTTCTTTGAGTTTGCCGACATTCGCCAAATCGATTTCCCCGGAGGCGGATACCACCGTCGGGGTGCCGCCCTCGGCCTCCGTCAAGCGAAACTGCCCATCGTTCATAGCCGGACACCCAATTCGAGACTCGTTCCAGTGGCGCTCTGATGCAGCTGCATGCTGTCGACCATGGCCTCTATCACGCGCATCCCATGCCCCCGGTTTCTGGTCACGGCGGGGGGATGCCAGTGGCCGTCGTCTTGAATGGTCACGGTGAGCAGGTTCACCCAGACTTGAGCCGTCACCGTCAGCTCAACCGCGCGGTCGGCCGGCCCGGTGGCGTGCTCGACCGCGTTGGCGGTGGCTTCGCCCACCGCCAGCAATATATTCGCCGCGCGGGCATTGTCGATAGCCGCCGCCGACAACCACCGGCGAAGCTGAGCGCGGATCTCCGCCAGGTTTTCCGGTGCGGCCGGCACCGTGACTGCAAGTGGCGGCGGCGGCGTACGGAACAGCAGCAATGCGACGTCGTCGTCGTAGCCGTGAGAAGGCCGCAGCTCCGATATCACCCGGTCGGCGACGGCCTCCGGGTGCTGACCGTGCATGAGCCGCATCACCGCGGTGGCGCGCTGAATTCCCTCGGTCAGCGATTCCCCTCGTCGCTCGACGAGTCCGTCGGTATAGACCATCAGGGTGCAGCCCGGCGGCAGGCAGGTGGTGGCATGAGGACGTAGCTGGCTCGCTACCTGGCCGGCTAACGGGACGTGTTGCGCCAGGTCGAGGAGGACGGGCTCAGGTGCGTCGCCGACGACCAGCCCGTAGGGATGTCCCGCACTGCTGTATTTGACCGTGCACGACGCCAGGTCGATCACGGCGCAGAACACGGTGGTACAGCGCGCATCGGGCAGGCTGAGGGCAAAGTGATCGAGGCCGTCGAGGGCACGGGCCGGGTCGGCGGTTTGCAGCAGCACCGCTCGCGCAGCCGATCTGAGCTGACCCATTACCGCCGCGGCCGACAGCCCCCGCCCGACGCAGTCCCCCACGACGATGCCGATCTGGGTCGCGTTGATCGGGATCACGTCGTACCAGTCGCCGCCGACCTCGAGTGGCTCGACCGCGGGTAGATACCGCATGGCAAACCCGTGCGGTAGTTGCGTCGGGCCCAGGATTGCATGCTGCAAGGTAATGGCCACCGCGCGGGCCTGCTCGAGTTCTCGTGCGGTGGCCAGGGCCTGCGCGAGGTGGCTGCTCAATAGTCCGAACAGGTCCCGGAGGTCGGTACCGGCTTGGTAGACAGCGACTTCCATCGCGACGGCCGCGGCGACACCCGCCAGCGGCACCGAGTACACGACGGTGTCATCGTCGCGGCCGCGCCGCTCGCTCACCAGCGCACCCAGATGGTGCCGCGATTCATCGGCTGCCGAGGACAAGCGCTGAAACTGCTCGTACGACAGTTCGGTATCGGGCCAGACGAACAGTTGCGGCGCGGATTCCTTTGCCGCCCAGAGTCCGGCGATCACCCGCTCGGCGTTGAGTTCTTGCGCCAATTGCTGCGTGCCCACCCGCAACAACGCGGTGCTGGAACCATGTCCGCTCAGGTTGCCCGCGAATCGCGCGAGGGTGGCGTCGCGGTGGCGCGCGCGCCGCTCCGCGGTGACATCGCGCGCGGTGCCGACGAACAGCGTTCGCAGCGTGTGAGGTTCAGTCACCTTCGCGATCGAACAGGCGATCCAGGCCCGCTGTCCGTCGACGCGTCGCAGCGGGACGGTGTAGTCACCGCCACCTTCGTCCAGGCAGCGGCGGTATGCCTCTTGGTTGATGGCCCAACCCTCAGCATCCAGCTCGGGAGAGGGAACCCAGGGGTGTGGCCACTGATATGGCGCATCGTCCGCGGAATAGCCGCTGAGAGCCAGGAAGGCTCCGTTGGCCTCGATGATGGTGCCGTGGCCATCGGCGACGAAGAAGCCCTCCTGCATCGAGTCGATCAGCGCCCGACGGAAATCCGACTCCCGATTGCGAAAACGGCTCATCTCCAAGTTGGACCGGACTCTGGCAAGCAGCTCGGCCGTCGAGAACGGCTTCACCAGATAATCGTCGGCGCCGGCCTCTAAACCGCCGACCGCTGCTTCTTCCCCGGCGCGAGCCGACAGAAATATCACTGGGACCGACGCCGTGCGTGAGTCTGCCCGCAGCGCTGCCAGCAATCCGAGCCCGTCGAGACCGGGCATCATGATGTCGGTCAGGACCAGATCGGGTCGCTGGGCGCGCGCGAGGCGTAAGCCCTCGCGACCATCGACGGCCTGTACAACGCGCCAATGTGCGTTCAGCGCGTTGCTGACAAACGCGCGCATGTCGGTGTTGTCCTCTACGACGAGTACGCATGCGTCTTTGGTTGCCTCTTCGTCATCGCCGCCGTGGCCCGCCGTGCCCTCCACGCCCGCTGACCACCGCAGCGCTTCGTCGATGTAGGCCGAGTGCCGGTGTTCCATCAAGTTGGAGCCGGGTCCGACGTCGCCGGCGCCGGATCCGATCGGCAACTGGACGGTGAAGGTCGAACCGACCCGTTCCCGGGACTCCACGGACACCTCGCCCCCGTGCAGCCGCACCAGCTCCGCGACCAGGGCGAGCCCGATGCCGGCCCCTTCGTGGCTGCGCCCGCCGTGGCCGCGGACGCGGTGGAAACGCTGGAAGATTTTGGGCTGTTCGTCGGGCGGAATTCCGATTCCGGTATCGCTCACCGAGAGAATGACCAGATCCGCCGTTTCCCGCAATTCGACGTCGATATGTCCGCTCAGTGTGTACTTGACCGCGTTGGACAGCAGGTTGAGGACGATCTTCTCCCACATACCGATGTCCACCGAGACCAAGCGGCTCATCGTCGAGATACGACTGCCCAGCGCCAGCCCGGCGCGATCGGCGACCGGCTCGAATGAAACGACCAATTCCTTCGTGACGGCGGCCAGGTCGATCCAGTCGCATTCGGGTTGCCGGTGGCCGGCCTCGATCTGTGAAAAATCCAATAAATCGTCGACAAGGCGCCGCAGGCGTCCGGCGTTTCGCCTGACGATTTCAAACCGCTCCCGTTGCCTCGGCCCCAGTGGCTCACCCTGATCGGAAAGCCCGTCTTCGCTGGGGCCGGCGATCAGCGCCAGAGGCGTCCGGAACTCGTGACTGACATTAGCGAAGAACTCGCTCTTGGTGCGATCAAGCTCTGCCAGGGCTTGGGCGCGATGCCTCTCGGCTTGATAGGACACGATGTCGCTTACCGCCCTGCTGATTTGAGCAGCCGCCAAATCGAAGAAGCCCCGAAATTGCTCGTCGAATTCCCGGTACGGAGTTATTCCCAAGACCAGTACAGCGTCGGGCACATCCTGTGCGGCACTCTGTATGGGAAACAACCATGCGCAGTGCGGACTCGAGTCGCCGACGGGGCTGGCGTCGGGAGCGACGGCTCGCGCGCATTCGGGCGACACCGCAGCGGTGGCGGGCGCAGTGACCGACCACAATTCGGGCCACAACGCGACACCGTGTTCGAGCAAGCCGGGATCGGCGACACCCATCGTGGCCGAGAGCCGGTCCGTCGCGCCGGAGAGACCACGTACGTAAACCGCGGCGAACGGGATATCGGCCCGGTTGCGGGACAACACCGTCATCGCGGCGGCGTACACCCCCTCAACCGTGGCGCCACTTTCGCTGGAGGCAAGCCCCGTGGCCGCGCCCAACGCACTCAACATGCTCAACCGCCGCTCACTGAGCACCCGCTGAGTCGTCTCGGTGACGGCGGTGAACGCCCCGCCGACCGAACCGAACTCGTCACGAATCGCGCTGTAGGAGTAAGTGAAATACGCTTCCTCGAGATACCCGAATCGCATCGCCGGCAGCAACTGGTCGTCTGACCACGTGGCATCTCCGGTGGCCAGTACACCGCTGAGCTGCTGGCCGATGATGTACCAGGTTTCCGGCCAAACCTGCTGGCCTGGTCGTCCCAATGCGGGGTGTTTCTCGGGGCCGAGAATCGGAATCCACGCATCGTTGTAGAGAAGAACGAGATCGGGTCCCCACCAGATGACCATCGGATAACGCGAACTGAGGCAGATGCCCACCGCGGCCCGCAGACTTTGCGACCAGGTGTGAACGGGTCCCAATGACGACGTGGCCCAATCGAATTCGGACATACGCCGCGCCATCTCGCTGTCACCGACGAACGGTGAAATGCCAGACTCGGCGTCCGCCGTAATCGCCACCACCACCTTTACCTGCGACACCCACCAGGGCCACGAGGCGCTGGCTGCAGTGTATCCCGCCATCAAGTAGCGGAATGGTGAAAACGAGACTGGACTTCGGCGGTCGCCGACCGGGCCCCGCCCGCGCCCTTGGTTATTGAACTGGCGTCGTCACGTTTCGCTCGGCCGTTCGCAGGGTAAATAAACGCGTCGAGTTCAGACCAGAGCCCGCAAACACCGAGTTTTGTGGCCGGAGGACTGATCGTGGGAACCACCGATGAGTATGCAGATGTTGCGGGTTTGTTTCGTCGTTTGCAGACGCTCGATCCATCATCTCGTGCCTACGAAAACCAGCGGAGCAAGATCATAGAACGCTGCTTGCCGTTGGCCGACCATATTGCCCGTCGGTACCGGGATCGCGGCGAGTGCCTCGAAGACCTTGTTCAGGTCGCGCGGTTGGGGCTGATCAATGCGGTCAACCGCTTCGATGTCGATACCGGCTCAGAATTCTTGGCGTTCGCCGTGCCTACCATTACCGGCGAAATTCGCCGCCATTTCCGTGACCATGGATGGGCGGTCAAGGTACCGCGCAGAATCAAGGATCTGCAGGTGCAGTTGAAGGCTGCAACACAGGATCTGTCACGGCAGCTGCACCGCGCCCCCAACGCTTCGGAGATCGCAGAATATCTGAGTATCGACCGTGCGCTGGTAGTCGATGCGATGATAGCCGGCAGCAACTATTCGGTCCTGTCCCTCGATATTCCAGCAAGGGACGGCGACACACACAGTTCACCGGCAGAAACGGTGGGCAGCGTCGATTCGCGTCTGGACGAAGTCCTCAATGCGCAGACCGTGCGTCCGTTGATCGCGGCTCTGCCGGAGCGCGAACGCACCGTCATCAAGCTGCGATTCTTCGACGAGCTGACGCAGACGGAAATCGCCGAACGCGTCGGCTGCTCGCAGATGCACGTTTCGCGCCTGCTCGCCAAGGCGTTGCAGACGTTGCGCAGCGGCGCGGACCGTCCAGACTTGGCCGCGGCCGGCTGACGCGAGCCCAAGCGTGTCATCGAGGGCATGAGAACGGCCCCCAGGCTTGCGCCTTTTGTATCAATAAGTCTGCACCGAGCCTGCGGGCGAGCCGGCCAACAAGCTCACCGATCCGGTGCCGGGTCCTTGAGGTGCTCACCAGTGACCGGTTCGTCGATCGGTGTCCACGATGTACCGAGTGCCGGGAGAGCACATGCTTTCGCCGAACGCCGCCGGCTGGCGCGGCACCCGGCCCACGTGTGTCCGGAGTCGGTCGCGACCGCGCTGCGGCAGGAGTGTTCGTGGGACATCACCAAGCTCGCGGGCGCGGTGAAGGGCACCTCCTCCGATGCGTAGGTCATCATCGAGATCTACCCCCGCTCCATCGCCGGTGTCCACGTCCCGACCCACCAATCCGGTGTTCTGGCAACCGAACTGATGGAGCAGATCTGCGGCAGGACCGTTGCTGCGCTACTCGCCGATCTCAAGGTCCCCCGGTCACTTTGCGGCCCCGGGTGTCCAACGACAACCCGTACTCAGAGTCGTGTTCAAGACCTTGAAGTACGGGCCGGAATTTCCTGAACGATTCGGAACGCCCTCGGAGACAGGGCAATTCATGGACACCTTCACCACCTGGTACAACCGTGAGCATCGTCACACCGGGATCGGGCTACACACACCCGCCGACGTCCACTTCGGGTTGGCCATCGACAAAGCCGCCGACTGGCGCACAACACCCACCCAGGCCCGCGCCCGACAGCCGCCTGACCACCCAATGGACTCATCCAGGGTAAGTCCCCTGGCCTGGTGGCCCAAAGAATAACGACGTGGTGGAGCTGCCGCTGCGGATCACCGTAGGTTCGCGGAAGCCTGAACCCTTCGGTCACTGAACTGATTCAGTCCCCGGATGTGTCGCTGAAACACGTCGCAAAAGCTTGGCGGAGTGCCTCTGCTAGCAGCCAGAATTCAAGCGGTCCGGGCTGCACGGTGGCTTCGCCGGACGTATGCTGCCGACCAGCAGGTACGCTATGCTCGCTTCGCTCCGCGGAGAGGTTTGCTGAATGACGGTCGCGTTTTGCCTGCTTGGCGACATTGAAGCCCGGGTGGACGGGCGGCGTCTGGATATTGGTCATGCCCGCCAACGTTGTGTCCTCGCCGCATTTCTGATCGATGTGAACCGTCCGATTACCGCGGAGCAGTTAGTTGATCGCGTATGGTCGGATCATCCGCCGCACCATAGCCGCAACTCGGTTGCTGGCTACGTTTCTCGCCTGCGGAATCTGCTTTCCGACACAGAGGATGCGGCGATCTCGCGGGAACCGGGCGGTTATGTTCTTTCGGTGGACCCGCTGGCGGTGGATTTGCACCGCTTTCGGTCGGTTGTTTCTACGGCGCGGGCTGCATCTGATCCATTGGAAGCTGTCGGCTTGTTCGACCGTGCGTTGAAAATGTGGACCGGCGAACCGTTTGCATCCCTGGACACGCCCTGGGTGAACAGCATCCGCAATGCTATCCAGGCCGAGCGGTTTGCGGCCGAGTTGGATCGCAACGATGTCGCACTGCGGGTCGGTAGACACGCTGAATTGCTCATTGAGATTGCCGCGGCACAGACCGCCCATCCCCTGGACGAACGTCTGGCGGGCCAGTTGATGCTGGCCCTCTACCGCAACGGTCGGCAGGCCGACGCGTTGGAAGCCTACTGCCAGATACGTGAACGACTTGTCGAAGAACTTGGCGTTGACCCCGGATTGGCGTTACGCCAGGTTTACCAGCAGATCCTCACCGGCGAAGCCGAGGAGGGAACGGCCGTCGGCCCAGTTGTCGGAGCAGTGGCCGAGCCGGTTGCGGAATCGCACGGCCCCGCAGTGCCGGTTCCATCGACGGCATTCGGCCGACCCCACCCGGCACTGTTGCGGCGCCCCACCAGCTTTATCGGGAATGAGCACGAATTAGGGCTGGCAACCGATGCGCTGCGGGCAGGTCCATTGGTAACGCTGACCGGAGTTGGCGGGGTCGGCAAGACGCGGCTGGCTTTTGAGGTCGCACGCAGACAGCAGAAACTCTTCTCCGACGGTGTGTGGATCTGCGAACTGGCACCGTTGGATCACGGCGACGCGGTGATCCACACGGTTGCTGCCAGCGTGTGGCTGCGACAGCAACAGGGCATGGACATCGAGGTAAGTGTCATTGAATATTTGCGCGAGCGCGAGGTCCTACTTTTGTTCGACAACTGCGAACATGTGCTGGAGGCTGCTGCGGGCTTGATCGACCAAATTGTGCAGCACTGCCAGCGGGTATCGGTATTGGCGACTAGCAGGCAACCGCTCGGAGTTGCGGGAGAACGAATCGTCGGGGTTCGGCCGCTGCGTCTAGAAGATGCGATTCGCCTGTTCGCTGATCGAGCAAGAGCCATTGAACCAAACTTCGCAGTCGACGATCAGCCAGCGGGTGCGGTGGCCGAGATATGTCGGCGGGTGGACTGTTTACCGCTGGGGGTCGAACTAGCAGCGGCGCGAATGCGGGTGATGAGCAGCGGTGACATCGCTCGGCGGCCGGACTACCTGGGGCTCGTCCGTGGTGGTACGCGTGGAGCATTGCCACGCCAGCGCAGCCTGGCTGAGACGATCGCGTGGTCGTACCGGCTGCTCACTGAAGCTGAACAATTGTTCTTCGACCAACTGTCTTTATTCGCAGGTAGTTTCGAGTGGGAAGCCGCGCATGAAGTGTGCTTGACCGAGGCTGGGCGCGAAGAGGACACCCTCGAGTTGTTGACCGGGTTGGTCGACAAGTCGATGGTGGTGGCGCAAACTTCCGAAGACCACACCCGCTACTCGCTTCTGGAAACGCTGCGGGCCTACGGGCGGGAGCGCCTAGCGGAGAGGGGCATGGTGAAGCAGGTCAAGCTGAAGCTTGCGGCCTACTTCACCGACCTGGCTGAGCGCGCCGGCGCGGGCATGCAAGGCCCCGAGGAGCGGGAATGGGTCGAGCGGATGCTGCCCGACTACGACAACCTGCGAGCGGCGTTCGAGCATGCGATGAACGAGCAAGAGATCGATCTGGCGCTGAGACTCGTGGCGGCGGTACCTGAGTTGATGGGCTGGCGCATCGGTTACGAGGTGGCCGAGTGGGCTGAACGTGTCATGGCCGTCGCCGATATCGACCATCCGTTGTTCCTTGCGGCGGTAGGGGTGGCCGCCCGGGTTGCCTGGAATCACGCTGACTACGGGCGTGCGAGATCTCTTGCGGCCCTGGCACAGGGGCAGGTTCCTAACCGGGGTAGTGCGCGGGTCGTCTATCCCGCAGATGTCATAGCGGATGTTGCACTATTCGAGGGCCGCGGGGTGGAGGCATTGACATATTGGGAAGCTGAGGCGGCACGCGCCCGCAAAGAGTCCGATCCGATCAGGCTGGCCTGGACGCTTTTTGTGGCAGCTATCTGTCAGGGCGCCATGGGCATCGACGCCGTCGGTGTGCCTGCCGCGGAGGAAGCGGTGGTCGTCGCAGACAGTACGGGAAACCCGACAGCCCGAGCGATGGCGCTTGTGGGGCTTGGCTACCTGCTCAGAAGATCCGAACCCGAGCGTGCGCTGGTGTTATTCGACGATGCTGCGCGGCTGGCCGCGGATGTGCATAACTTCTGGGTGTACGGCAGTGCGCTGACGGAAACCGCGGCAAACCAGTCATTGTATGGTGATCCGCTTGAAGCGGCGCAAACGTTTGTCGAAGTGCTTGAACACTGGGACCGGTTCGGTGACACGACTCAACAGTGGCTCACCCTGCGCTACGTCGCGCGAGTACTTCTCCGGCTTGGAGCTTACGAGGATGCCGGGTTCTTCTACTGGGCCTTCCTGAACGCGGGTAAGCCGTCGCCTCTTACTGCAGGTCAACTCCAAACCCTAGTCGACCATTTGGGGCAGGCCGGCCTCGCCGCACTACGACCGCTGTCGACCAGCCATGCCGCGGTTATGGCGCGAGCCCGCAGCAGCCTACGAAACCAGCAAGACCGCAGGACTCTGAAAGCCATCTAGTGTTCCAGCAACCGTCGTCGGGTTTCTTTGACACCGGTGTGGACTACGTAGTTCGCGATGGTTCTGCAACAGCAATCCTCGGCATACAGCCGAGCGGGCAGATCCCGCAGGAAGAAGTCATTCAGCAGCTCGTCGAGCCCTAGAGTGCCGTCTAGCACCGGGGCGAGGCGTTCCTCTGCGACGTGCTCGCGCACAGCCTGCTCGAGGTCGTAGATCGCGGCCTTGCTGATCGGTCTCTCCAGGAGATCGGCGATGTGCGGCAGCAGTGCCTCAAGCTCGTCGTCGGGAAGCGGGGTGTCCCCGTATCCCGGCGTGAGCGGCATCAGGACCGAGGCTGTCGCTCAGCGAGAAACTTCTTCACCTACGCTGACCGCACGCAGCCGGCCGGAACCGTCCGGTTCTCCAGCTTCGCCGAGGCTTTGGTGGATCGCACGGCGATTCGCTTCACTACGTCTTTCTTCACCACGCGACGCGCCACGACCCACACCTCCCTACCGGTGATTCCAGAGGTACATGTTGCCGCCGGGGCGGGCGCACGCGATCCTGGCTGCGACCGCACTCGTTACCTTCGCTAATGTCTCCACAAGTGTTCCCAACAGGCATGAGAACGGCCCCCAGGCTTGCGCCTGAGGGCCGCTTCCGCTAGTAGCGGGGACAGGATTCGAACCTGCGACCTCTGGGTTATGACCTACGGGCCAGGGGTTTCGAGTTTTCGTCGGGTCTCATTTGTGCAGGTCAGCGGGGGTTGAGTGTTCGGGTGGTGCGTCGCGTTTCGCTGATTTGGGGTGGTTTCGTGGAGCTTGGTTCCCAAATATGTTCCCGACCGAGATCGCGACGCCTGCCGCCGGTGGCCCGCGACACCCGCACGGCAGGGCCGCCTGCGTCGCCCAGACCGGCCGCTTCCGATCGAACCAGTTCAACGGTGAGCGGTATCGCGGATCGAGATTCCGGACGTTCGCCGACAGAACTCAAGGAAAGGACGATCCCACGGCCCGCACCAACCCGCCTCACTACTGGGACCAGCAAGCGTGGCGCGACTTACAGCAGTTCCTGCCGGAGCGCCTCCGACTGGATGAGGGGAACTCCCCTGAGGAGCAATTATGGGACTGGCGCGGCAGTATCGTGCACCTCGACCGCTAACGCGACCGGACGCGACCGCCAAGGTTGCCTTTCACCACGGAGTGGGCACAATGGTCGCCAGATGATCGCTGCCTGCGATCAACTTTCAGCCGCTTGGACGCCGATGAATTCCACCCCGGCGCGAATAGCGGGGCGGTGGCGCAGGATTCGGTAATGAGCTAAGCGGCCGAGCCCTCGTGTGGTCAGTAACCGTGCGCCTTGCCATGCCGTGGCCAGTCGCTCGCTGGCGGCGTAGGGGCTGTCCGGGTCGTCGGGGTCGTGGATGAGGAGCAATGGTGGGTAGTTGGCTCGTCGACCGATCCGCGTCATGTTCGTCTCTTGCAGCGGCATGGCGATTCGTTTTTCCAGACGACGGTGCAGGCCCGCGCGGATCCGGCGACCGAAGCCATGGCGTGCGGCGAAGAGGTCGAGATAGAGGGGAAAATCGCCCATGGGCGCTAATAAGACCAAGCGCCCTACGTGTGCGCCCTGCGCCGCCGCCAATGCAGTCGCGTTCGCTCCGAGTGAATGAGCTACTACCGCGTGGGCGGCCCCGTGGGTCTCGATCATTGCCGCAATAGCGTCGGCGCACTCGGTGGCAGTGGTACGCCCGGGCGCGAGCGCACCCGGATCGGATTCATTGTGGCTGGGTAAGTCGAACGCAATGACTCGATGCCCCGCCTCAACCAGCGGTTTGACGAACACTGCCAAATGCGCGCGCTGGCCGCCCCAACCGTGTACCAGATATATCGGCGGCCCCTTGCCCCATTCCTCACCAGCGACCCGATGCCCATCCCAATACGCTTCTATCGGCCTGCCCGGTGACACACCCGGCGGCATGCGCAGACTCGACTCGAGAACCGGTGGGGTGCACCACAACTCGACTGCCCACCGCGATCCCAAAGAGGGCGCAAACCGCTCGAGCAGCCGAAAAGTTCGGCGCACTCTGGCAGCGACCGGGGGAAGGACTCCGGAGCCGACGACGTCGAGCGCAGCAATCTCGCCGGCCTGTGCTTGTGCCGACACTGGTCCAGGAGCTCCTTCAGTCATCAAACGCGATCGTAATATGGGCTACAAAACGAGGGCTGGGCAAAGCCTTCGGAGACTGCACCGTCGAGCAAAGTACCTGATGATGGCCGCGGATGCGGCTGCCGGCATCTATCCGATCAGGCGTCGACCGACCGTATCGGAATGAATCGGCGAGCCCACCAACGTTGCGATGCCGGTCGTATTCACGTAGCAACGCGATGTAGCGGTTCTTGTCGACGTTGCAGTCGTACTGCTGCAGGGGGTCAAGGAGGTCCTGTGCCGCGGTAAAGACGAGATCAGCGAGCAGACGGGTCGTGCGGCCGTTCCCGTCGGTGGATGGACGAACCCTCACCGCCTCGGCGTGCACAGCGATACCGAGCTCGCGGGAGGCAAGTCATCAATAGACAAGCGGCTTCTTTGATTAGTGACGAGGTGACGGGACGCGCTGTCGAGCGTCTCTCTGAGCATTGTGTCAAGCAGATTAGCCGCCCCTGCGCACAGACTTACGACAACGGCACGGATTCTCGGGCCAGCACAGGACAGGCCGACCGCGCGTCCATCGTCAGCCACCCCAGTTTCAGATATGCATGCTCCCTATGACGCAACCGCGCCCGCAAACCCCGCTACAGATAACCTGGTCGGCCAGCCATGATTTCAACTCTGGCCGAATCCGAAGCCATAGGCCAAAGTGCCCACGTGAGCACCATCGAACTCCTGATCTTCAGCGTTCTCGCTGGCATCCTCGTAGCCGTGGTAACCGCCCCCGTCGCCGTCCACCGCTGCGCAACCGGCTACGGCCACTCTGCTGGTCGGCAGCGTGCCGGGAATCATCCTCGGCGCAATTGTCCGAGTCACCCTGCTTCCCGGACTCCAAGCCTTCCGACTGCTCGTCGCCGCATTCCTACTTCCCGTCGGCGTTTGGCTCTGCCTACCAGCTAAACCACCCGCACAGTCGGCCACCGGACCCGCCACCAGATTCACTATCACCACGGCCGCCGTAGTGGGGACCCTCGGCGGCATTTACGGGATTGGCGGAGGATCACGGCTCAGCCCGATCTTGGTCGGACGCGGCATGCCGGTAGCCACCGTCGCACCCGCAGCACTGCTGACCACATTCGCCACCTCCATCGCCGGCGCTCGGACTTACCTCGTCTTGGCCATCACCACCGCTGGCCGCGACATTGCCCCGCATTGGTGGGTCGGAATACTCGCCGGCACAGGCGGACTCATCTGCGCCTAACTGGGCGCACTGCTGCAATCCCTTCTACCCGAACGCGTCCTACGCATCGCCCTGTGCGCGCATTAGCCGTCGCCACCCCCACCCTCTACGTCGCCCAATCCATGCGCTAAAGCTCCGCATCGCCCAACCCACAAACCAGGTCAAGTCGTCCCGCAACGCAGTTCAACACAGCCTGATAGGGATCGGTTACGGATAACCCTGCCCCTGAGGACGAAACCCCAGTTCGATAAACGTTGGTGCAGTTACGCGTTCAGTACCGCGCCGGCAACCGCCGTTGCAACCGCGAGCGAGGCATGGAAGCCGTTGTCGGCGCCCTTCTCGAAATCGTCACCGTCCACTGCCATCGTATTGGTGATGTGCGCAAGACAGACGATGTTCTGATCTGTAGCGGCGGCAACGGCGTATAGCGCGGCAGCTTCCATCTCGACGCAGGCTATCCCGCGACTTTGAGCGTCCTTGATCGCAATCTCGGTTTCGCGGTACGGCGCGTCCGTGGTCCAGGAGCTACCGGTAACGACGGAAATCCCAGTGCTGTCGAACGCACTTCGAAGTCGATCAAGGAGGGCCCTTGGCAGATAACTCCATTCACCGGGCGCCAAATAGTGTGCGCTAGTTCCTTCATCGCGGAGAGCGCGGTCGATGAGCACGAAATACGGCGGCGCCTCGGTGCCGCTGATACGGCCTGCGGAAGTGATGCTTACGACAAGGTCGGCACCTGAGGCAGCGAGTTGCTCGGCGACCAACACCGCAAACGGCGCACCGACAGCCATCCCCACCACTCCAACTTCGCGTCCATTGAATTGGGTGACCCACATGTCGGTGTGGTAGCAAGCCCAACCCGGATGGCGACTGCCCGTCCCGGTCCGCGCCAAGTGCCGAACTATGTCGCCATCCGGGTCCAGCACACACACTTGCGGAACCGGCTTGTCCTGCAACGACTTTTGACGACGGGCTTCTCGCAGCAGATTGTCTGGCCGAAGCACCGACGGCGCATTGAAGTCCTTGGGTCCAACCAGCGGGTAGCCGTTCAGATCGTAAGTCATCGACACGATCTGCCGCTCACACATTCCACCGTTCTAACCAAGACCGCTCCTGCGTCACCTTCTCATCGTGAAACACCGCTGAGGGTAAATGCAACGTCATTGACGGCGCCGGTTGGTTGAAAAAGTTACCTTCGCCCTTGGCGGCCAGGCCGTCGCCGGTCTCGACGTAGCAAGCGCCCTCCCCGGTGAACAGTTTCTCTGGCACGTCGTAGCCGAGACGGCGAGCCACTCCGTGGGCGACGACTTCGGCCTGGGCCTCGGCGAACACGGCAGCCTTGGGCAGCGCCTTGCCATTCGGCAGCGTCAGTATGGTCGCGTCGCCAATCGCCCACACATTGCCGACGCTCGTAGACAGGGTGCGGGATTCCACCGGAATCCAACCAGCCTCGCCGAGCCCGGTCGACCTCGCCGCGGCCGACGGGGCATGGGGTGGAACCACAACGAGCAGGTCGAATGGCTCAGCCGTGTCGTCCTGGAAATGCAACGTCTTTCCGGCCGAATCCACGTGGTCGATGGCCTTGCGGGGATGGAAACCGATGCCACGTTCCTTGAGCATCGACACCAGCGCCTCACCGACCTCCGGGCCCGCCAACGGCATTGGCAGCGGATCGGGAGTGAAGGTGTCGATTTGAACAGTCGAGTTTGCGAACCGATCGCCAAGCTGAGCGGCGATCAGGAACGCCGCCTCGAACGGCGCCGCGGGGCACTTGAATGGCACGCCCGCAATAAGCACCGCGATCCTGCCATGGTCAAGCCTGTCAACCTCGGCGTGCAGCTCTGCGGCGCCGTCGAGAGTGTAGAACTGACCCGCGACACCGCTGTCCAGCGCCGCCTGCAGGCCAGGGACGGCAGCGGCGTTCAAAGCGGCACCCAGCGCCACCACCAGCGCGTCGTAGCTGAGAACTCCGTTGTCGGTATGGACTGCGTGGCCTTGAACATCAATACGTTGGACGGTCGCGGTCACAAAATCGACTCCCGGTAGCGATGCCGCAGTCGCGCGCACCCGAACCTGGTCCGGCCGACGCCAGCCTCGGAGCACCCATAGCAGTGACAACCCCAAGGTCCCGTCGAAACTTTTGTCCACCAATACGATCCGGTCTTCCGGCGGTAACAGCCGGCGCAGGTCGCCTGCAGCCGTGAGACCCCCGACGCCCGCACCAAGAATGACGACTGTCTTGCCCATAATTCCGAACCCTTCTCAGGCAAGCTAGGTTCGATTCGTAATTGACTGACTCAGTCGGTCAGTTATAATCTGCGGTAATGCCCCGCAGCATTCCGCCCGACCGGTTCATCTCCGTTGTTGCCGCTGCGGCGCGGGTGTTCATCACCCATGGTTACCAGCGCACTCAAATGCAGGATGTCGCAGGCGCCCTTGGATTGGCCAAGGGCACTCTGTACGGCTATGCGCAGAGCAAGGCTGCGTTGTTTGCGGCGGCGGTGCGTTACGCCGACGCTCAGGAGGAGGTGCCGCCGCCTTCCGAGCTGCCGGTGGCTGAGCCCGCCGACGGCGAAGTCGCAGCCCTGATATCCGAACGGTTGGCTGACGAAATCCGCGATATGACCCTTACTCAGGTATTGCGAGAGCCTCTGTCCACCAAGCAAATTGGCGCCGATATCGGTAACGTCGTCACCGATCTCTACCACCGGCTTGCCCGCCACCGCATCGCACTGAAGATGGTCGACCGCTGCGCCCCCGAATTGCCCGAGCTAGCCGAAGTTTGGTTCGTCACCGGCCGCAACGCCCAAATCGACGCAGTCCAGACTTTTCTTCAACAGCGGGCGGACGCCGGGCTTGCAAGCCTCCCCGGCCCGGCGCCGATTGTCGCCCGGACGATCGTCGAACTCTGCTCGTTATGGGCCGTGCATCTGCACTTCGACCCCTCGCCGGATGCCCGATTAGCAACGCGGTCAGGAACAAGCACTGACGAGACCATCGCCTCGACGCTCTCCCAGTTCGTCGTCCGCGCCACCACAGCAATCCCTGGCAATTAACACACTGGAGGACCGCTCGTGCTCCTCGCACCTGCCCGCCGCTATCTGTCCAGCCAGGCCGCTCGGCCAAGGGGCGTGTTCGGCCATCTGTTGGGTCGGATCTGGCCGACGGAGACGGCCAGCGACAACCGTGTTGCGATCGAGCTTCTCGCTCCGGCGCCGGGCGAAAGGATCTGTGAAATCGGCTTCGGTCCCGGTCTCACTCTCGGACTGCTCGCTGCCGCCGGTGCCGACGTGGTCGGCGTCGAGGTCTCCGCGACGATGTCGGCGATAGCTGCCAAGCGCAACGCGAAACCCATTGCAGCGGGCACGATCACGCTGCATCACGGTGACGGAATAGCGCTACCGGTCGCCGACGCCAGCCTTGACAAAGTACTCAGCGTGCACAACTTCTATTTTTGGCCCGACCCCCGCGCCAGCCTGTCCGACATCGCGCGGAGCCTGCGCCCCGGTGGCCGGCTTGTCCTCACGTCGATTGCCGATGATCAACCGCTAGCTGCCCGATTCGACCCCACGATCTACCACGTGCCGACCACCTCAGACACTGAGGCGTGGCTTCGCCGCCGGCTTCACCGACATCCGGACTGAGCGCAGGGCCGAGAATCCCGAGACTGTCTGGTTCACGGCTACTGCGTCGTGACGACTGCACCGATGTCGGCGAGCGCTTGCAGCACCTCGGCCGAGCGCGGCGTGGCGGACGGGTCGGCGATCCACTGAATCATCAGGCCATCGATCACGGCCATCAGCACCGAGACAACGCTCGACAACGTTTCGGGTGGTTCCATGTCCGTGCCAGCCAGCGCCGCACGAGCCAACTCCACCGAACGCTGCCGCACGTCGGCATATCCGGCGGCGAGGCGTTCCCGCAAAACTTCCGAACGCAGCGCCGGCGCGTAAGACTCGACGCACGCGTAGACAGCGGGCCGGATCTGCTCGAAGGAATCGACAGTCGCCTCGAAAACGGCTCGGATTTGTCCGTAGGGAGTGGTGTCCGCGGCCTGGTCGAAGGCGTCCTGGACACGCTGATTCCAGGTCGCGAAGCATCTGCCGAGCGCGTCATCGAGCAGCGCGTCCTTGCCGCCGAAGTGATAGTTGATCGAAGCGACGTTGACCCCAGCGGCCCGGGCGATGTCGCGTGAGCTGGTGTTGCCGTAGCCCCGTTCCCGCACGCACGCGAGAGCGCCGTCGAGCAGTTTGTCCCGGTTGGTGCGCGGCTGTTGCACGGACACATCCTATCGTGATAAACAATTGTTTACGTCAAACGTTTGTTTATCAGATTTAGGGTGGTCATGGCAACTGAGGTTGTTCGCTTCGTAGGAGTTTTCAACGGCGACGGCGGCGTGCGCGGCGAGCTGGCCTATGCATTCGGCAAACTGCGTGGCAAGACATCCTGTGCGCTCTGCGACATCAGCCATCGGGGGTTGCGGGCCAATCCGGACTGGAATGACGTCACCTGCGCGGTAGGAGTTCCGTTCGATCTCGTACATCGCAACGAGAGATCTGCCGACGTGACCCTACTGACCGGTGACCAGACGCCGGCGGTGGTGGCCGAGACGAGCGTGGGCCACCGACTTGTCATGAGCCCCAACGATTTCGCCGGTGTGTCCGGAGACGCACAAGAGTTCGTTCGAGCGCTGCACCAGGCCTGCATCAACGCCGGCCTGGCTTGGCCAGGCGTCGATGCGGCTGAGCTCGGCAAGGCCACGCGATGACCACCGCCCTGCCTCCCGGACCGCGGCTTCCCCGGTACCTGCAAAGTGTGCTGTACCTGAAATTTCGGGCATGGTTCCTACCGGCAATGCATCGCCGGTACGGAGATGTGTTCTCGTTGCGGGTGCCTCCATATGCCGACAACCTCGTGGTGTACACCCGACCCGAGCACATCAAAGAAATCTTCGCCGCCGACCCGAAGGCGTTGCACGCCGGCGAAGGCAACCAAATCCTCGGATTGGTGATGGGCGAGCACTCGGTGTTGCTGACCGACGAAGGCGAGCACGCGCGGATGCGCTCGCTGCTGATGCCGGCGTTTACCCGAGCGGCATTGGTCGGATACCGAGACATGATCGCCTCGGTCGCACGCGAGCACATCGCACAATGGCAAACACGTTCCAGCATCAGTGGACTCGATGCGATGAACGCACTGACTCTTGATGTCATCATTCGCGTCGTTTTCGGCGTCACAGACCCCAAGCTGAAGGCGGAGTTGATCAGTCGTCTACAGGACATCGTCAATATCCATCCCGCCATCCTTGCCGGTATTCCATATCCCGCCCTGAAACGGGTGAACCCATGGAAGCGTTTCTCGGAGAATCAAAGTGCGGTCGACACCCTCCTCTACCGCGAAATCGCCTCCCGACGCACAATCTCCGATCTCGGTGCCCGCACCGACGTGTTGTCCCGACTATTGCAGGCAAAAGACACTTCCGACGGTCCACTCACCGATGCCGAACTGCGCGACCAGCTCATCACTTTGTTGCTGGCCGGCCACGAGACAACCGCGGCGGCGCTGTCTTGGACGCTGTGGGAAGTTGGCAAGAAACCCGACATCCAAGACCAGGTCGTGTCCGCGGCCGATGGAGGTGATGACAGCTATCTGGAGGCAGTGTTCAAGGAAGGGATGCGCAGGCACACCGTAATCGCCTCTACAGCAAGGAAACTCACCAGAGCAGCCAACATCGGCGGTTGGAAGCTGCCCGCGGGGACAGTGGTCAACACGTCGATCTTGTTGGCGCATGCCAGGGAGCAGGCACATCCGAATCCCACAGAGTTCCGCCCCAGCCGGTTCCTGGACGGCCCTGTCGCACCCAATACCTGGCTTCCGTTCGGCGGCGGTGCGCGTCGATGCATCGGCTCCGGGTTCGCACTCACCGAAGGTGTCGTGATCTTGCGAGAGATATTCCGCCACTTCACCATTGCTCCGGCCGAACCCGCCCGCGTCGAGCAACCAACGGTGCGCAACATCACCACCGTTCCCAAACACAGGGCGCGGTTGCGGCTTACACCGCAGCACGACCGGGCCCTGGCCTGACGGATTGCGTCACTCAGCCTGGCTTAGTGACAGTGATGCGCCACAGCCGACGGGGCAACTCCCCTTCGTCGAAGTCGTGCACATCGTCGAGGTTCCACCCGGTAGCCAGACTCTCGACGAGCTCGCGCGAGAAGAAGTGCACAGCGAACCCGCCAGATTCGAAGATGTCATCGCCGTGCTCGCAGCCGGTGCCGTAGTGCGCATCACCGGTGTGCCGAACGGTGTAGATGAACTTTCCACCCGGCCTCAACACCCGGCGGACCTCGGCGACAGCGGCGTGAATTTCCCTCGTGGACAACGCCATACACAGCGCCATATGCGCGTATACGGCATCAACGGATCCGCTCGCCTGGGGCAGGTTGTCGCGCATGTCGTGCACTATCGCGGCCACCCGCGTGGCCACACGCAGAGCCTGGGCCGCTCGGCATATCTGAGCGACCGCAATGTCGCTGAAGTCGCTCGCAACCACCTCGAAGCCCTGCCGCGCGAAGTAAAGGGAATCGCGGCCGTGGCCGGCCCCCAGTTCCAGAACTTTCTTCATACGTCGCCCGCGAACACCTCCGCTGCGTAGACCGCGGCCTTGGACGAGTCAGACCCGTACATCGCGGGGTTCGCGCGGTAGGTGTCCTGCCAGTGTTCGCGCTGCTCGCGGACGAGTTCCAGCCGCCCATGGGACAACAGCCAACCTCCATCAGCAACAGTCCATCCCTGTTGGTCAAATATTCTATTGTTTTATCGATTATTGGATTATAGTAGCCACGTGTCGTTCGCTCTCGGCGCCAAGCGCGACCTCAAGAACCATCTCGACGCGGAGTTCCGCATCGACAAAGCCGTTTCGAGCCCGCATCGACTCGTCATCCTCGGACAAAGCGGTCTCGTTGCTGTACGCGAATGGACTTCGCGCACAACGGCTGACCGAGGTTTTCCGGAGCGTCTGACAGGACGGCAGATAAGGAGGTCATCATGAAACGGTTGCTGATCATCGGGTACGGAGGTATCAGTTACGTGGTCTTCCTGGCCGCGTTTCTCTACTCGGTCGGCTTCGTCGGAAATCTGTTGGTGCCGCGCAGCATCGACAATGGCATCGCCGCTGCCACCATGGAGGCGCTCATCGTCGATGTGGTTCTGCTAGGCCTCTTCGCGGTGCAACACAGCGTGATGGCACGACCGGCGTTCAAGCGACGGTGGACACGGCTGATACCGTCCGCGGTCGAGCGCAGCACCTACGTGCTCCTGTCCAGTCTCGTTTTGTTCCTTTTGTTTTGGCAATGGCGAACGATGCCCGCGATTATCTGGAACGTCAGCTGGGAGCCGGGGCGCATCGGCCTCTACGCGCTGTTCTGGACAGGCTGGATTATCGTGCTCACATCGACTTTCATGATCAATCATTTCGACCTTTTCGGCCTGCGCCAGACCTATTTGGCGTGGCGGAAAAAGGCATACACCGATCTCGAGTTCCGCACCACAATGTTGTATCGGTTGGTGCGGCATCCGCTTATGCTCGGCTTCATCGTGGCGTTCTGGGCGACACCGACGATGAGCGCTGGTCACCTCCTGTTCGCGGCAGTGACGACTGCGTACATTCTGGCCGTCCTGCCGATCGAAGAACGCGACCTCGGCAAGGCGCTGGGCGACGAGTACAGCCGATACCGCACCCGCGTGCCCATGCTTATTCCTGGGCTGCGCCTGCGCAGGAGCCCGAAAAACTCTGCGCTGCAACACTAATTACTGATCAGCCATTACATCGCCAGCGCAATGGGGAGTCCAGCAGGTTTCGACACGAGACTTACCCGACTCAGATCCCGATGTTCACGCCCTCGTCGACCGGCAAGCCAGCCAGCCGCCATTCGAGCATCCCATTGTCAAGTCGCACCGCTGCACGACCGGCGGTTCGTGCAATTCGGACGGCATCCGGCGCCATGACGCAGTAGGTACCACGGCAGTACGCGACAATGTCGCTGTCAGCCGGTATTTCAGCGAGACGCTGGGCCAATTCGGCCACTGGAATGTTGATTGCTCCCGGGATGTGGCCGGCCTGGTACTCCTCATACGGTCGCACGTCGACGAGCGTGACCGCTCCGGCATCGCGGCGGCGCAACAGTTCTTCACGAGTAATTGAATCCTCGGGCGAGCCGAGCACTTGCGCGGCGGCGACCGCGACGTCAGCCAGATGCTCATCGGCGACGATCTGCACGAGTGCGAACAACCGTGCCACGTCTTCTCCGGCCAGCCGGTAGTACTGACGGGTCCCGTCACGCCGCGCTTCAACTAGTCCGCCGCTCTTGAGTGTCTGCAGGTTCGCCGATGCTGTTGTCAGGTTCATCCCGGTGGCGGTCGCTATTGACTCGACCGTTCGCTCCCCCTGGGCAAGTAGATCGAGAATCTGTAATCGCCGGCCGTTCCCGAGGGCCTTTCCTACCCGAGCTATCTGATCCAACAGGGCTGCCTTGCGGTTGGACTGCGCGACCTCTAGTTCTCCCACTACGTCCTCAATTCCATTTTTCGTTGTAATTACAGAATACAGCCGAGCCCACTTCAAACGCTGATTGCCCCGCGCCCTGGCCTGCGCGCAGCGAGCAAGGGCTATCGGGCTTTGGCCATGGTGTATCGAATAGCGATATCGTTAACCGATATCTTTGGGTAGCATCGCCCGCGTGATGCTCCTCGGGCGCGATGGGCCAACTCCGCGTCCAGGGCACCGGACAACAACCCACATCCGCCGGCGCGGCAGCAGAAATGCACTTAGGGCCGCGCCAGAAGCACTGCCACACAATGACCCCCGAACGGTGACCTAGACCTGTGAATGCCCGGCGCGGCCCCAGTGACAGCAACCTCTGCGGAGGAAAGATGACTCGATTGATGCGCTGGCGCACCCTCGCGATAATTGTGGGATCCCTGGTGAGCATCGGCGCCCTGGCCCTGACGGCATCGTTCATCTACCCGCACGTGCGGGGCATTGAGTACGTCAACGAACACACCGTCCTAGAACACCGGCTCGTCATCCCGCCATTGCTGGAACCGGCGATCATCAACGGGGAGAAGGTGTTCACGCTCACCGCGGCTTCCGGGCGTACCGAGCTGCTGCCTGGCGCATTCTCAGACACCGCGGGCTACAACGGCAGCTACTTGGGCCCCACCCTGCGGGCCCGTACCGGAGACCGAGTCCGCATCGAGGTAAAAAACCGGCTCGATGAGACGACGACCGTACACTGGCATGGCATGCACGTGCCCGCCGCAATGGACGGTGGCCCTCACCAACCCATCGACCCAGGGGCGACGTGGTCGCCGCACTGGACCATCGCGAACTCGGCGGCCACCCTGTGGTATCACCCCCACACCCTTGGCAAGACTGCCGAGCAGGTGTATTCGGGTCTGGCGGGCATGTTCCTCATCGACGACCCGAACAGCGATGCGGCCGGCCTTCCCGCTCAGTACGGGGTTGATGACATTCCCTTGATGGTGCAGGACCGCAACTTCGACACCGGTAGACGTATGACCTACCACTACGACCGCACCCAACAGAATTTCGGAGAGCTAGGCGACTCCATTCTGGTCAATGGCACCCACACCCCCTACTTCGAGGTGCCGAGAAAACTCGTTCGGCTGCGGATCCTGAACGCCTCCAACGCCCGACGCTACAACTTCGGCTTCTCCGATGACCGCCCCTTCCAGCAGATCGCCACCGACGGCGGTCTGCTTGCCAGACCCGTGCCGCGGACCAGGATGCTGTTGAGCCCCGGAGAACGCGCCGAGATCCTCCTCGACATGACTGAAGCCGGCGCGCCGGTCACCCTGATGAGTCACGAAGTGCCCGGCGACGCCCACATCTACCACCTCATGCGCACCCTTACCGTCGGCGACAACGACGAATACCAGCGCTTCAAAATCCTGGAACTGCGCCCCACCGGCGCACCGGCACCGCGCAGCGCCATCCCTGACAAGCTCAACACCATCACGCCGCTACGTCCCCAAGACGCTTCCCGCACACGCACATTCCACATCACCGACCGCATGAGCATTAATGGCAAACCCATGGATCACGCCCGGATCGACGAAGTCGTCACCAAAGGCGACACCGAGATCTGGGAAATCGACAACCAAGAAGCTCTGTTCTACCACCCCTTCCACATTCACCACATCCAGTTCCAAATTCTTGACCGCAACGGCAGGCCTCCCCAGGACTACGAGCAAGGCTGGAAAGACACCGTCCATGTCGCACCGTTCGAAAGGGTAAGGATAATCGCCAAATTCGATACATACTCGGACGGGCATTCGCCGTACATGTACCACTGCCACATCCTCGAACACGAAGACATGGGCATGATGGGCCAGTACATGATCGTCGAACATTCCACCGACACAGCCTCGGTGGAATCGCCGCTGACAAGTCACCAGCACACGGGCGGCACCGAGAGCCACCCGCATACCCGCTAACTACCCATGCCACCGCACCGCAGCCGGTCATCCCCCGCGTGGGATAACCCACTGTTGCTACGAGGTGGTGATCGCGCCGAGGGCGACCAGTACCTCGACGATCTCGCCGGAGTGCGGAATCGCGGAGGGGTCGGCGATCTATTGCGCTGGTTTGGGGCGGTTTCGCAGAGTTTGGTTCCGAACTCGTGCACTAACCTTTAGGTTTCTCACGCACTCTTGAGGTGCAGTCCGTACTCTTGGATGCATCCTGTGTGAGCCGCACCTGTCCCAAGCTGTGGCGGTCATCAGCCGATGCGGTGGTCGTCATGCCAGGGTATCGGTTGACGGAAGGAAAATCCGGTGTCGTATTTGATCCCTCACGGAGATTGTCAGCACAGCAGATCGCCCTGCATTATTTTTCGCTCGTTGAGGCCGGTCGAACAGTTGTCAACAAGAGTGTCCGGAGCTTGACGGAGAAGTCTCACCGAGCTTAGTTGCACACCGACCTGACGATCCTCCCGCCGCCCAACTTGTTCAAGGCGGCACTTTCGGCCGCCGCACGTGTCAAGCCAGTCCCGCCTTGGTAACTCGAACCGTCAGAAGCGACCGCACCGCACAGGTTGAAGCTGATGATTACTCGGCAGTCCTGATCGCCACACTGATCCAATGCGACTCGTTCTGCTTGTGCCTTGACTTGGTAACCCCGCGCTGTACCCCACGCCCCACTCGGGGCGTAAGCGATTGCGCCATAGCGCATCACATGCGGAGGGGGCATTTCCTCGCTCACACCCGCGGTTACCCGCGGGACCAACGGAACCGCCACGATCATGAATCCTGCTGTCGCTGCCAGGCTGCCGATTGCGAACGCGATTCGATGCTTTCGCCTATTCATCATTTCTAACTCCCTTTCTTGCAAACGCTGGATTGCGGAAGTCTGTGACGGTTGAGCTCTAGCACGATGCCGATATAGCTAAATATGTTGAGCACCAACGCTTACGGTCTACTAGGGGTGGGGCGCTGGCTGGGTGCTCGGCATCGTCGTATGCCCCGGCTGCATGGAGCCTCCCGGGCCCATCATCCCGGGTGACACGCCTCCGCCGGAGCCCATCATCGGGCAGGTGCTCTCGCCCCCGCCGGAGACTTGGTGGCCGCCGTACGGGCCGTGGGTGACCCGCCCCAAGAAGAACCCGGAGAAAAAGAGGACAGCCACGATGAAGACGACACCGGCGGCGATAGCCACAATCGTCCAGAGTCGATCGACTCGACTGGACTCAGAGAGATCCGAGGGACGAGATAGTCCTGTTGCGGCTGGCGGTTCGACGGATTCTGGTGTTTGCGTCATGCGATGAAGTATCACACTTGATACCCTTAGGGGGTAGGGGCTAAAGTCCCGAATATTGGGCGCGGCTGGCACCAGTAGCGCATCCGGAAGTTGTGCGCAGCGCGAGGATCCCGGCCTGGTGGCCCGGCGTTACAACTGTCGGGCCGGTTGCGAGCTCAGATTTCGAACAGTTTGGCAATGAACAAGATTGACATGCCGACTGCCATCATCGCTTGGGCGAGGCTCCCCAACAGCCGAAAGCGGGTTGTGGCGTGCTGCCGCTCTACAAAATGCCTAAACGCCCAGAAAGCTGCTGCGGTCGCGAAGATGATGGCGCCGATCCAGTTCACTGTGGTCAACCATGTGGGCGCTCCGCTGCTTGCCGGTTCGTTCATTGCGGCCATGCCCATGCCCGGCATCGAGGTGCTCGGCGCGTCGCTCGAATGTGCCAGTCGCAGAGTTCCTTCCATGGTCGCATACATCCATGCCGTCGCCAGCATCATCAGGCTGTGGTATCCGTACAGCACTCGCGAGACGGGCGATTGGGCCGCAACGATCCCTATCGTCGTGAACCACATGGCTGCCAGCAGAAAAAACACGGCAGGTCCGGTTGTCGGCAATTGTGCGCCCCACGGCCAGGCCATCGCAGCCATGGCCACGGCCATCAGGAAATGCACACTGTGATTGATCACCACCGTCCACGGGCGACGTTGGGTCAGAATCGGCAGACCACATTCCATGGCGCCCACGACGAACAACACCGTGACGATCCAGCGAAGCAGCAGGTCGTGGATCATGCGATAGCGGGCCGCGTGGATCGGGGGGAATTATGCAGTTGTGAGTCGATGGGACAAGGAATGTCTGTCATGTGTCGCGGCCGAAGCGCCGTAGCCGCAGCGAGTTGGTCACCACACTGACCGACGACAACCCCATCGCCGCGCCCGCTACGACGGGGTTCAGCAGGCCGAAAGCGGCAAGCGGGATGGCGGCGGTGTTGTAGCCGAAGGCCCAGCCGAGGTTTTGGTGGATCGTGCGCAGGGTTTGGCGCGAAAGCTGCATCGAACGCACCACGCCGTCGAGCCGCTCGGACATCAGCGTGATGTCGGAGGCCTCGATGGCCACGTCGGTTCCGGTGCCGATCGCAATGCCCAGATCGGCTTGCACCAGCGCGGGGGCGTCGTTGACGCCATCGCCGACCATGGCGACCATGCGGCCCTCGTCTTGGAGCCGACGGATCTCGTTGACCTTGTCCGCGGGCAAGACCTCGGCCAGCACGCGGTCGATACCGACCTGTCTGGCTATGGCGTCAGCGGTGCGGGCGTTGTCACCGGTGATCATGGCGACCTGCAGCCCCATGTCATGCAGCTGGCGGACCACTGCTTGGGCGTCGTCTTTGATCGTGTCAGCCACCGCGAGCACGCCTACTACTCTGTCGTGACGGCCGACGAAGACCGCGGTGCGGCCCTGCTCTTCGAGTTTGGTGGCTGCCGCAGCGAGATATTCAGGGAGACGCACGTCGTTTTCCTCGACGAGCTTGCGTCGCCCGACCAGCACGTCTTGGCCATCGACCTGGGCACGGACGCCGTGGCCGGCCAGGTTGTTAAACGCTGTGGCCGTTGGGATCTCGAGATCGCGGTCGCGGGCACCAGCGACGATGGCCGCGCCGATGGGGTGTTCGGAGCCGGACTCGACTGCGGCGGCAATCTGTAGCACCAGATCTGCCTTCTGTCGCTTATCGGGGATGACGTCGGTGAGTTGCATCTGGCCGCGGGTGAGCGTGCCGGTTTTGTCGAACACCACGGTGTCGATCTTTTTCGACGCCTCCAGGACCTCGCCGCCTTTGACCAGGATCCCCATCTCCGCACCGCGACCGGTGCCGGCGATGATCGCGGTGGGGGTGGCCAGGCCCAGCGCACACGGGCAGGCGATGATCAGCACCGCGACCGCCGCGGTCATGCCGGCGATCGGGTTGGCGGCCAGCAGCGCCCAGCCGGCAAACGTCAGAGCGGCCACCCCAAGGACGGCGGGCACGAACACCGCCGAGACCCGATCGGCCAGCCGTTGTACCGGGGCCTTGCCCCCCTGGGCCTGCTCGACGAGTCGCACAATCTGGGCCAGCGCGGTGTCGGCCCCCACGGCGGTGGCGCGCACGGTCAGCAGCCCATCGACATTGACGGTGGCCCCAGCAACCCGATCGCCCACCGCCTTCTCGACCGGGACCGACTCCCCAGTCAGCATGGACTCATCGACAGCGGCGCGACCCTCGATGATCTCGCCATCGACGGGGATCTTCTCCCCGGGCCGCACCAACAGCAAGTCCCCGACCTGCACCTGTTCCACCGGCACGAGAACTTCCTGGCCCTCCACCAGCAGACAGGCTTCCTTGGTGCCCATCTCCAGCAGCTTGCTGATCGCCTCGCGGGTCTTGCCGGTGGCGCGGGCCTCGAAATAGCGGCCCAGCACTACGAACCCGATAATCAACGCCGCGGTGTCAAAGAACAGCGGCCCCCCAACGAAGAGCTGATACGTCGAGTAGGCGAACGCGGTCAGCGTGCCCAGCGTGATCAGCGTGTCCATGCCCGCTGACCCTGCCCGAGCTTGCTGCACGGCCCCCTTGAGGAACGGCCAACCCGCGACGAACTGCACGGGCACTGTCGCGGCAAAGGCCAGCCACCCCGCCCACGAGGCGCTCAACAGCATCGGCGCCGCCATCGACATCAGCCCCAACGGCACGGCCAGCCACACCCGCCTCAACCATTTGCGCTGCTCACCCTTGGCATCTGCAACCGGCGCCCCGTGACAGGACGCCGCCGGCTGATGGCAACTACCCTCGCTGGGCGGCCGGGTGGTGTCGCTGTCGGGCGAGAGGCCGAGCAACCTGAAGATTCCGTCGGTGATCCTTTGCACGACACCGGATTTGTCGGCACCAGCCGAGTGCGGAGCGCGCTCGGCCACCAGCTCCGCAGGAGTGTTCCAGGCCTCCTCGATCGCCGCCAAAACCGCAGCGGTGTCGCAGTCATCGGGCAAATACCAGATCACCACTGACGCCGATCGCGGATAGGCATACACCGCGTGCACACCAGCCACCTTGGCGACCGCATCCTCGATCGCGACAGCCCGGACCGCGTCGAAGTCAAACCCGCTGGCGCGCACCCGCATCCGCCCGCCACCTTGGGAGACAATAGTCAGTTCGAGGCCGGCATCAGCGGTAACCGGAGTCTTAGTGGCAAGCATCGCCGGACTCCGGGGCCAAGGTAGGTACCGACTTTACCGGTGTCGGCGGCGGCACTCGCTCTCCGATCCGATCTGCCGCCTCGGCCAGCACATCGGCCACCGCCAACCGGGCCCGCTCGGCGCCCTCTTTGGTCTTGCGCTCGGTGGCGCGCGCCGCACGCAGGCCCCACGCAGTGGCACCGACCGTCACCTTCCGCCAGGGCGCTTTCGCCAACGCCCCATACGCCGCAGCCCCCACCACGCCGGTCACCACCGTAGGCACCGTCTTCGCCAGAAGTCCCTGCACCATTTTCAACACTTCCTTCCTCAAATTGACCCGTTACCGATTGCGTACAGTCACGCTCGGCTGCCGAGTCATCCTGCGCTGCCCGGCGGGCAGCGCCTGTCAGTTGAAAACGGGGCGCCACTCCGTGAGGCCGTGCCTCAGCAACCGTGATGCACACCGGTGCCCGGAGCGGCGACAATGCGGTCGTGAGTCCCTACTTCTTATTCGCCGCTGATTACCGACGATAGTCGAGATGCGCAGCGACATAGCAGCTTTCAGTGATCTAGTTCGCAAGGACCGGTCAGGAATTCAAATAGGATCAGCCGAACTCCGCGGGAGGTTGAGGGCAATTCAGGCTTTATCTGTCCACCCCGTCTGACCGCAGGTGCAGCCGGTGTCGCGGTTCTCGTTCATACCCGAGAAAGGTACCCCCATGGGGTACCTGTGTCAACGGGTCCGGGTTACCCCCGTGGGGTACAACCGTCAGCGTGAGGCTCCAAGGTAGCCCGCTGCGGGTCCCGACCCGCTTGCGCCATGGCGCATGCTGCCTCAACGATCTCTCGGCGGCCGTGGAAATGGAACATTCCGCGGTCTCTCGCCAGTTGCCTATTGCGCGCAATGGGATTGGTCATCGGTGCCCGCAACGTCATCTACGCGGCTTACGACAGCCAGGTATCGGCGATAATTTTTCGTCATCTGCGTGACGTCGCGATGCTCTCGACGAGGCCGTCTATCACATCGAACATCTTGGGCTCACGTGACTGACGACCCTCCGCGACCGCCTGAAAGTTATCAGCTGGTCAGTTGTGGCCAGCGATTGTGATCTCGGTCAATGGTGAAGGTGTGTATATGTTCCATGATGCCGTCGTGGACGACAGTGGCGTCGTTGAGATGCACACGGTCGGTAGTGGCGATGTCATGGGTGTGAGTGAGCGCCACGGGGTCGCGGCGCGGCCAGATCAGCAGGGCGATGACCGCCCCTGCGGTGGCGACAAACCCCAGGGTGGACCAGGTTGCGGTGCAGCCGGCTAGCGTGGCTCCCCAGCCTGCGACGGGGTAAGTCAGCAGCCAGCATAGGTGGGATAGCGAGAAGTGGGCGGCGAACACTGCGGGCTGATCGGCGTGGGCCGATGAGCGGCGCAATACCTGGCCCACGGGGGTGAGTACCAGGCTCATACCGGCTCCGATGAACAGCCAAATCGCAAGGGCGGCATGCCATCGCTGTTCACCGCTAGACGTTGACAGGATGATTGCGCTTGCGGCACCGATGAGCAGCATCGCACCGCCGGTCAACATCACGGTCCGCTGGGATACTCGGCGTAGCACTAGCGGGAGCACCAGCGCGACCACCATCGTGCCGAGGCCTGAGGCGGCGAGTAGCCAGGCGACGTCTGCCTGGGTGCGGCCCAGGGCGTCGCGGACGTAGTTGACGGTGTTGACCATGACGATCGACCCGCATCCGGCCACCGCGAGATCCAGGGCCAGCACGCCACGCAGACGCGGGGTGGCGGCGAAGATCCGGATCCCGGCCACAGCCCGCTCCCAGGCGCTAACTCTTGGGTTGGGCGTGGCGTCGGGGATGCGGGTGCTGACCACTAGGCCCGCTGACAGCAGGAACCCGATCACGGTGCCCACGAACAGCCAGTGGAAACTCATAACCGTTAGCGCCAGCGCGGCCAGCACCGGGCTGAGCAAACCCTCCATCGTGGAGGCGAGCTGGGAGGCCGACAGCGCCTTGATGTAGTCGGATTCGTCGCAGACCACATCGGGGATGACCGCCTGAAAGGTCGGCGTGAACGCCGCTGACGCCGACTGCAGAAGCGCGATAAGCACGTAAATCTGCCACGCCTGGTCGATGAACGGCAACGCCACCACCACCGTGGCCCGGGTCAGATCGAGAAACACGAGCATCAGCCGCCGCGGAACACGATCGGCATGTGCCGCGGCGATCGGAGCAACCGTCACGTAGGTGATCATCTTGATCGCTAACGCCGTGCCGAGCACGGCGGCCGCGTCGGCCCCGGCCAGGTGGTAGGCCAGCAGCCCCAACGCCACCGTCGTCAGGCCAGTCCCGAACAGCGCGACCACCTGCGCCGCGAACAGACGCCTGTAGTCGCGGGAGCTGAATAACGACATTGCTGATCCCTCTTGTTTTCGTGCGGATTAGGTAGGTGGCCGTGATCAGCCGCGTTGCCTCGCGTCAGCGGGGCATCGGCGCGGTGATGGGACGGGATTCCCGGCCCGGCGTGCTCGGCGTTACACACCGCACGGTCACTAACTGGCGCACGTGGTCGTTGTCCAGGCTGTAGCAGACTGTGGTGCCTTCGCGGCGGGTGCAGATCAGCCGCGACATCCGCAACTCCGGCATATGCTGCGATACCGACGGGGCGGGTTTTCCGACCTCGGTGGCTAAGTCGTTTACCGACATCTGGTGCCACACCAGCACCCACAACAGCTGAATGCGAACGGAATCGGCCAGCATGCGGAAAACCTCAACCATCAGATCCCCCCGATCCCCGGGCAGCCGCGTCCCGGGAACTTATTTATCTGCATTCATGCGTAGATAATAATCAGGGAGCGTACAGAGAGCAAACCCGGGATCCGCCAATTCAGCGTTGGGTCGGGTTTTTCTACATTCCTCCGGGTACTCCATGGAACAACAGCTACGCCGAATCATTCATCGACAGATGTCAGTACTGCGCGATGGTCGCGAAATCACCGTAGCGCCAGACGATTTGGCTCTGACTGACGTGATGGTCCTTCGCCCAGGTGAGCGGGCCGCGACCGACGGGCTGATCAAATCCGCTCGCACCAGCTTGGACTTGTCGGCGATCACGGGGGAGTCGGTTCTGGTAGAGGCCGGGCCGGGCAGCGTTGTATACGCCGGCGCGATCAACGGCGACGGGGCAGTCGAGGTCGAGGTGACTGCCCGGGCCAACGACAGCTCGCTGACCCGCATCGTGCACATCGTCGAAGAGGCACAGGAACGCAAGAGCCGACCGGAGCGCCGCGGCCTCGGCGGGCGAAGGTCACCATGCTGGGTCGCGGGTACGAGTACATGGATTTGGAACCCGAAATCGGCGCAACGGCTTCGGATCTCGGCGCGACATCCCTGGGTTTCGCTGGAATCGTGCCCCATTCGACTTCCCATGCGGCGGGCCTGGCAACACTGGACCCCGATGCGTTCGGCGGCGAACCACGCATTCCTATGGTGCCGGGGACTTGGAACAACCAATCAGCGCCGTCCGCCGAACCACAGGACCGGGGAGGCGACGACCTGTAACAGTAACGAGGTGGCCGCTCGACGGTGGCTGAGGACGATGGCGGTGGCCGTGCTTATCGAGCCCTGCGCATGTGGCTGTGGGCCTCACGACCGTTACGCTGACGCCCGACAACTGCAGGACACGATGGCAGCGAGAAACTTCTCCACCGACGCTGGCCGTACGTAGCCGGCCGGGACCGTCCGGTTCTCCAGCTTCGCCGAGGCTTTGGGGGACCGCACGGCGATTCGGTTCACGACGTCTTTCTTAACAACGCGACGCGCCACGACCCACACTTCCCTACCGGATCTCCACAGCCTTGCTACCGCCGGGCGCACGCTCGCAATCTAGGCATCGATGCACTCGTTACCGACGCTAATGTTCCCAAAGCCATAGAAAATGGCCCCCAGGCTTGCGCCTGGGGGCCGCTTCCGCTAGTAGCGGGGACAGGATTCGAACCTGCGACCTCTGGGTTATGAGCCCAGCGAGCTACCGAGCTGCTCCACCCCGCGTCGGTAAACGCAAGGTTACCCAACGCGTGTGGATCAATCCAAATCGCGTCCCCACCAGTGCCGATGTCCCGGCAAGTGCGGAAAAACCCGTTGCACCGCCCACGTCCGCGGGAATACGGTCCCAACGACCGCCGCACGCTAGGAGACCACGATGCCCGAACAACTCGGGCCCAAGCTGCTCAACTTCGCCACCGACATCGCGGGCAACACCGTCGAGCAGGCAAAGGTCACCGCGTCCATGCCGTTCGTCCACCCGCACGTCTCGCTGATGCCCGACGCGCACCTGGGCAAGGGCTCGGCCGTCGGCACCGTCATCCCGACCCGGGGCGCCGTGATCCCCGCGGCGGTCGGCGTCGACATCGGGTGCGGCATGGTCGCGGCCAAGACCCGGTTCACCGAGCAGGACCTGGCGGCTCGGTTCGGCGGCGACTACCGCTCCCGACTGACGGCGCTTCGCCAGCGGGTCGAAGACGCGATTCCGCTGTCGCCCGGCAACTACAACAAATCCCTGCAACGGTTTTCCTTCACCGCCAAGAAGCACGACGAGCTACTGGCGCTGCAGAAGGAGCTCGGCGTCGACCTGTCGCACAGCCCGAAGTGGATGCAGCAGTTGGGATCTCTCGGCGGCGGCAACCACTTCATCGAACTGTGTCTGGACACCGAAGACAACGTCTGGCTGTTCCTGCACAGCGGTTCCCGCGGCGTCGGCAACAAGATCGCCCAGCGGCACATCAAGATCGCCCTTGACCTGTGCTCAGCCGACCCGTCGATCAAGCTCCCGAACCGCGATCTGGCATACCTGCGGCAAGGAACGGCCGAATTTGATCGTTACATAAGGGATTTGGAGTGGGCGCAGCGCTTCGCCTTCCTCAACCGTGCCGAGATGATGGACCGGTTCATCCACGTTTTCGCCTCGTGGATCGGTGCGCAGCCGCAGCGGGTGGAGACCGAACGCATCAACACCCACCACAACTACACGGTGCCGACCACGATCGACGGCGAAAGCGTGTGGCTCACCCGCAAGGGCGCAATCGACGCCACCGAAGGCAAGCTGGGCATCATCCCCGGCTCGATGGGCACCCGCTCCTACATCGTGCGGGGGCGGGGCAACGCCGACGGCCTGTGGTCGGCACCGCACGGGGCCGGCCGCCGGTTCAGCAGGACGAAGGCCAAGGAGCTGTTCACCGAACAGGACCTTGCCCAGGCGATGCTGGGGATCGAGTACCGCCACGGCAGGGAGTGGATCGACGAGATCCCGCAGGCCTACAAGGACATCGACCAGGTCATGGTCGATGCCGAACCTCTTGTCGAGGTGGTGACCTCGCTGCGGCAGGTCATGAACGTCAAGGGGCAGTGAGCCCGCGAAGCTACCTGGTGTTGTTGAACTTGGTGATCGCTTCGTCCAGCCGCTGCAGCGCCGAGCCGTAGCCGGCGAAGTCACCCTTCTTCTGCGCATCCCTGGCGGCGCCTATGGCCGCTTGAATCTCTTGCAGCGCAGCGGCTTTGGCCGGCGAGAGAGCAGCGGAAGCCTCAGGAGGTGCCGGCACCGCCGCCGTGGGAGGCGGCGTCCCGGGCCCGGCCGCGGGCTGCGGCGGAGTGGCCGGCGGCGCGGCCGGCACCCCGGCGTCGGTGGGCTGAATGCCGGTCGCGGCCGCACCGGCGCCGGGTCCGAACAGCGCCGTCAGCGCATCACCGACCGTGGGCCCGTACCCGATCTTGTCGTTGTACATCATCGCCACCCGGATCAACCGCGGATACGACGATGCCGCGTCGCTGGCCCCCGGCGAGGCGTAGACGGGCTCGACGTACAGCAAGCCGCCCTGGCCCACCGGAAGAGTGAGCAGATTTCCCCAGCGGATCCGGTTCTGGTTGTCCCGCCCGATCACCCCGAGATCCTGGGACACCGCCGGATCGGTGGTGATCGCGTTATTGGCCAGCTTCGGCCCGTTGACCTGACCGGGAATGGTCAGCACCGTGATCTTGCCGTAGGTCGCGGGGTCCGAACTGGCACTGATATAGGCGGCCAGGTAGTCGCGCTTGAATCTGTTCATCGCGCTGGTCAGTTGGTAGGAGGCCGAATTATCGTTCTTGGCAATGTTTTTCGCGACGATGTAATACGGCGGTTGGTAGCTGCTGGCGGTCGGGTTCGGGTCCAGCGGAACGTCCCAGAAGTCCGAGGTGGAGAAGAACGTCACCGGGTCGTTCACGTGATACTTGGCCAGCAGCATGCGCTGCACCTTGAACAGGTCCTCGGGATAGCGCAGGTGCTCGGCGAGTTCGGGGCTGATGTCGCCCTTGGGCTTCACCGTGCCCGGGAACACCCGCATCCATGCCTTGAGCACCGGATCGTTCTCGTCCTGCTGATACAGCGTCACGGTGCCGTCGTAGGCGTCCACGGTGGCCTTCACCGAATTGCGGATATAGGAGACCCGCTTGTCCGGCGCCAGCCGGTTGAACGCCACCTCGGTCGAGTCCGCCGTCGCCGACGACAACGACGTGAGCTCGGAGTACGGATAGTTGTCCAGCGTGGTGTAGCCGTCGATGATCCACACCATCCGCTTGTTCACGATCGCCGGGTACACGGCGCTGTCCGTGGTCAGCCAAGGGGCCACCGCTTCCACCCGCTGCGCCGGGTCGCGATTGAACAGAATCCTGCTGTTGGAGCCGATCACGTTGGAGAACAAGAAGTTCCGCTCGGCGAACTTCGCGGCGAACACGCTGCGGGAGATCCAGCTGCCGATCGCAACGCCACCGCCGCCGGTGTAGGTGTAGTTCTTGGTCTCGGCGCTGGTCTCGTAGTCGTATTCGCGGTCGGCGCCAGTCTTGCCGACGATCGCGTAATCGGCGGCGGCGTTTGCGATCACCGGTCCGAAGTAGACCCGCGGCTGGTCCAGTTGTGCCGGTCCGTCGGAGACGATACTGCCGTTGGCGCCGACGACGTTGACCAGGAACTGGGGATAGCCGCCGTTCTGGTTGGGATCGTTCGCGATGCCGCGCACCGTGTTGGCCGGCGACGCGATGAAACCGTTGCCGTGTGTGTAGACGGTGTGCCGGTTGATCCAGTCGCGCTGGTTGTCGATCAGCCGGTCCGGGTTGAGCTCCCGGGCGGCGACCACGTAGTCGCGCAGGTTGCCGCCGCGGTCCTGGTAGCGGTCGATGGACAGCTGGTCGGGGAAGTAGTAGAAGTTCTTGCCCTGCTGGAACTGGGTGAACGCCGGGCTGACGATGGTGGGGTCGAGCAACCGGATGTTGGCGGTGGTCGCGCGGTCGGAGGCCACCTGCTGCGCGGTCGCCTGACCGTCGCCGGTGTAGTTGCGATAGGTCACCACGTCCGGCGTCAGTCCGTAGGCTTGTCGGGTCGCGGCGATACTCCGGCTGATGTATTCGCTTTCCTTCTGTGCCGCATTGGGTTTGACACTGATCTGCTCGACGATCATCGGCCAGCCCGCCCCCACGATCAGCGAGGACAGCAGCAGTAGCACCAGACCGATCGCCGGAATCCGCAAGTCCCGAAGCGTGATCGCGGAGAACACCGCCGCCGCGCAGATCAGCGCGATCGCCATCAGGATCAGCTTGGCCGGCAGCACCGCGTTGATGTCGGTGTACCCGGCTCCGGTGAACGGCTTGCCACCGCGGGTGTGCGACAACAGCTCGTAGCGGTCCAGCCAGTAGGCAACGGCCTTGAGTAGCACCAGCATCCCGACCAGACTGATCAGCTGGATACGTGCCGAGCGGCTCAATGCCCCGGCCCGCCCCGACAACCGGATCCCGCCGAACAGATAGTGCGACACCAGGTTCGCCACCAGGGCCAAGAACACCGCGACGAACATGTAGCTGAGCACCAGCCGGTAGAACGGCAACTCGAAGGCGTAGAAACCCAGGTCTTTGCCGAACTGCGGATCGGCGATGCCGAAGTCGCCGCCGTGCAGGAACAACTGGATGCGCACCCAGTAGCTCTGAGCCACCATGCCGGCCAGCAGGCCGATGGCCGTCGGGACGCCGATGCCCACCAACCGCAGCCGGCTCATCACCACCGCCCGATACCGAGCCACCGGGTCGTTGTCATTGCTCGGGACGAACACCGGGCGGGTTCGGTAGGCCAGCGCCATCCCGCCGAAAACGATCCCCCCGACCAGCAGAGCCGCGATCAGAAACACCACGAGCCGGGTGATCAGCACGGTGGTGAACACCGAGCGGTAGCCGAGTTCACCGAACCACAGCCAGTCGACGTAGGCGTCGATCAGGCGCGGACCGGCCAACAACAGCACGATCACGCCCAGCGCGATCAGAATCAGAATCCGGCTGCGCCGAGTCAGCTTCGGCATCCTTGCGGCGGGCCGCATTCCCACTGGCTACGCTCCCTAATTCGTTTTCCCGATGGCCACAACTGTACGCAAACGGCCGGACTAGACCAGACTGCCCAGCTCCTCCTCACCTCACACCGCGAGGTGCATCGTCGCCGGGCTAGCAGCTCGGAGTCGCCGCTCCCGACGTGATCGCATGCAGGGCGTCCACCGCCGAACCGAGCGTCTCCACCTTCACCAGCTTCAGCCCGGACGGAATGTCGGACACCGCCTCGTAGCAGTTCTTCGCCGGTACCAGGAACACCGTTGCGCCGGCCGCGCGGGCCGCGGCCATCTTGTGGGTGATACCGCCGATGGGACCCACCTTGCCCTCGACGTTGATCGTGCCGGTGCCGGCGACGAACGTCGAACCGGCCAGGTCGCCGGTGGTGAGCTTGTCCACGAGGGCGAGACTGAACATCAGCCCCGCCGACGGTCCGCCGATGTTGGCCAGATTGAATTCGACGGTGAAGGGCGCCCACGGTGCGTCCAGGACCGCGACGCCCATGAACCCGTAATCCCGGTCTTTGTTGGTACCCAGGGTGATCTGTGCGATGCCGGCCGGCTCGTTCTTGCGGCGGTAGTCGATGGTCACGACCTGGCCTGGCTTGGTGTTCTTCAGCAACGCGGTGAACTGTTCGACGTTGGCCACCGGGGTGCGGTCGACCGCGTCGATGGCGTCGCCGGCCTTCAGCTTGCCGGCCGAGGGTCCGGCGTCGGTAACCGAGGCGACGGTGACCGCCGCCGGGTATTTCAGGTAACCCAGGGCGGCGTACTCAGCGCTGTCTTCGGAGGTCTTGAAGTCGGCGTTGTTTTCCTTGTCGACCTCGTCGCGGGATTTGCCCGGCGGGTAGATCAGGTCGCGCGGCACCAGCTGCTCCTGGCCCGAGATCCACAGCGTCAATGCCTCACCCAGGCTCAGGTCGTCGCGTTGGGAGACCGTGGTCATGTTGAGATGACCCGTGGTGGGGTGGGTTTGGGTGCCCTCGATCTGCACAACCTGTTTGCCGTCCACCTCACCGAGTGTGTCGAAGGTGGGGCCCGGGCCCAGTGAGACAAACGGCACCGTCACCATCGCGAGCAGCACCCCGAACACCACGATGGGGACGAGCGCGACCATCAAGGTCAAAATCCGCCTGTTCACGCCGCTTACCCTAACCGGCTTCGTCGCGGTCCTTTCAGCTGAGAGCGTGACCGTGCCTCGCGCGTTCCGCCAGTGCGGTGAGTACGGTTGACCTCATGGCTGACCTGCCTTTCGGCTTCTCCGGCGGAGACGACCCCGAGCGTGAGAAGCGCGAGAAAAACGACCCCGACTCCGGGGCCAACCCCTTCGGGTTCGGCGCCGAGTTCGACATGGCCAACCTCGGGCAGCTGTTCACGCGCCTGGGTGAGATGTTCGGCGGTGTCGGCAGTGCCATGAGCTCGGGCAAGGACGCCGGACCGGTGAACTACGACCTGGCCCGCCAGGTCGCGTCGAGTTCGATCGGATTCGTGGCGCCGATCCCGGCCACCACCAACTCGGCGATCTCGGACGCGGTGCACCTGGCCGAGACCTGGCTCAACGGCGCAACGGCCCTGCCGGAAGGCACCACCAGGGCGGTGGGCTGGAGCCCGACCGATTGGGTCGAGAACACGCTGCAAACCTGGAAACGGCTGTGCGACCCGATGGCTCAGCAGATCTCGTCAGTCTGGGCGCAGGCGTTGCCCGAGGAGGCCAAGAGCATGGCCGGCCCGCTGCTGCAGATGATGTCGCAGATGGGCGGCATTGCGTTCGGTTCGCAGCTCGGCCAGGCGCTGGGCCGGCTTTCCAAAGAGGTGCTGACGTCCACGGACATCGGTCTGCCGCTCGGCCCCAAAGGTGTCGCCGCGATCATGCCGGATGCGGTGGAAGCGTTCGCCGCGGGTCTCGAGCAGCCCCGCAGCGAGATCATGACCTTCCTCGGCGCCCGGGAAGCGGCGCACCACCGCCTGTTCAGCCATGTGCCCTGGCTGCCCAGCCAGTTGCTGGGGGCCGTCGAGGCTTACGCGGCGGGCATGAAGATCGACATGACCGGCATCGAGGAATTGGCCAGGGACTTCAATCCCGCTTCGCTGGCCGATCCGGCCGCAATGGAGCAGCTGTTGAGTCAGGGGGTGTTCGAGCCGAAGGCAACACCCGCTCAAACGCAGGCCCTCGAACGGCTCGAGACGCTGCTCGCCCTGATCGAAGGCTGGGTTCAGACAGTGGTGACCGCCGCACTCGGCGAGCGGTTGCCCGGTGAGGCCGCGCTCAGCGAGACGCTGCGCCGTCGCCGGGCCAGCGGTGGGCCCGCCGAGCAGACTTTCGCGACGCTGGTCGGGTTGGAGCTGCGGCCGCGCAAACTCCGCGAGGCGGCGGCGCTGTGGCAGCGGCTGACGGAGGCTGCGGGGATGGACGCGCGCGACGCCGTGTGGCAGCACCCGGACCTGCTGCCCGGCGCCGACGACCTCGACGACCCTGCGGCATTCATCGACCGGGTGATCGGCGGCGACACCAGCGGGATCGACAAGGCCCTGTCGGACCTGGAAGCCCAACTCGAGGACGACGCCCGGGACGATCCCGGGGCTGTGGATAACTGATCACGTCCGGCGCGCCGGGCGTGGCACCGTGACACGTCATGGCCGCGGCCGCAGCACCGTTGTTCTCGCTCAATCCGGCGATGCCGGTACTGCTGCGGCCAGACGGGGTCGTCCAGGTGGGTTGGCACCCGCGCCGAGCTGTCCTGGTCCGCCCGCCGGGCGGGCTCACCGCACCGCGGCTGGCCGCCCTGCTGCGATCGATGCGATCGCCGGTGTCGCTGACCGAGCTGCAGCACCAGGCCGGCGAGCTGGGCCACGGCGACCTGACGCACCTGGTCAACCGGCTGGTCGAGGCCGGAGTGGCTACCCGCCGGGACGGCGGTTGCACCGGGCGCTCGGCATCCATCCGGGTGCACGGCCGGGGGCCGCTGTCGGACCTGCTGGTGCAGGCTTTGCGCTCTTCAGGCGTCCGGACCGGGCACAGCAGCCGGCCACATGCCATGGTGACCACCGCCACGGCGGATCTGGTGGTGTTGACCGACTTCCTGGTGGCCGATCCGCGCGTCGTTCGTGACCTGCACAATGCGGGCGTCCCGCACCTCCCGGTGCGGGTTCGCGACGGAACCGGCCTGGTGGGACCACTCGTTCTGCCCGGGGTGACCAGCTGTTTGGGCTGCGCCGACTTACACCGTCGCGACCGCGACGCGGCGTGGCCGGCCATCGCCGCCCAACTGCGCGACACCGTCGGGGTCGCCGACCGGGCCACCATGCTGGCGACCGCGGCCTTGGCATTGAGCCAGGTAAACCAGGTGATCGCGGCAGTGCGCGGGCAGCGCCCTGACCCCCCGGCGGCGCTGAACGCCACGTTGGAGTTCGACCTGCAGGCCAGCACCATCCTGGCCCGCCAGTGGACCAGGCATCCGCTGTGTGGCTGTTGAGCCGACTTATCCGAGACGGCCCTGCTCCGGAACATTCGACGAGATGGACGCGTACGCCCGGCCGAGGGTGTCCAGCACGTCCTCGGTCAGGGTGCGTTCGTTGCGATGCTTGTCCAGCGTCTCGATGATCGCGCGGTACAAGGCGTCGGCGGCGTCGTGCTGCGCTTGTTTGGCTGCCATGGCTGTTGCGGTCCACCCTCCGGACGTGGGGTCGATGCGTCACGCGGATGCGCGACCCGAAGAGACTACAGACCGCGATAGAACAACGACTCGATTCGATGCAGACGATGCGCTGGCCGTCGTGGATGATGGATACGTGTCAGAGATCAAGCGTGGCCGCGCGGCCCGCAATGCAAAGCTCGCCAGCCTGCCGGTCGGCATGGCCGGCCGGGCTGCTCTCGGCTTCGGTAAGCGACTCACCGGAAAGTCCAAGGACGAGGTCAACGCCGAGCTGATGGAGAAGGCGGCCAACCAGCTGTTCACGGTTCTGGGCGAGCTCAAGGGCGGCGCGATGAAGGTCGGCCAGGCGCTGTCGGTGATGGAAGCCGCCATTCCCGAACAGTTCGGCGAGCCCTACCGCGAAGCGCTGACCAAGCTGCAGAAGGATGCTCCGCCGCTGCCCGCCGCCAAGGTGCATCGCGTGCTGGATGCCCAACTGGGTACCAAGTGGCGACAACGGTTCAGTTCGTTCGACGACACCCCTGTCGCTTCGGCCAGCATCGGCCAGGTACACAAGGCCATCTGGTCCGACGGTCGCGAGGTGGCCGTCAAGATCCAGTACCCCGGGGCCGACGAGGCACTGCGGGCGGACCTCAAGACGATGCAGCGCATGGTCGGGGTGTTCAAGCAGCTCTCCCCCGGCGCCGACGTCGAGGGTGTGGTAGACGAACTGATCCAGCGCACCGAGATGGAGCTGGACTACCGGTTGGAGGCCGACAACCAGCGCAAGTTCGCCAAGGCCTACCAGGACGACCCGCACTTCGTGGTACCGCATGTGGTGGCCAGCGCGCCGAAGGTGGTGATCCAGGAGTGGATCGACGGCATTCCGATGGCCGAGATCATCCGGCACGGCACGCCTGAACAGCGCGACCTGATCGGCGTTCGGCTGCTCGAACTCACCTTCGACGCCCCGCGGCGGCTGGAGATGCTGCACGGCGACGCCCACCCGGGCAACTTCATGCTGATGCCCGACGGCCGGATGGGCGTGATCGACTTCGGCGCGGTGGCGCCGTTGCCCGGGGGCTACCCGATCGAGCTCGGCATGACGATTCGGTTGGCCCGCGACAAGAACTACGATCTGCTGCTGCCGACCATGGAGAAGGTCGGGTTCATCCAGAAGGGCCAGCAGGTGTCGGTCCGCGATATCGACGAAATGCTGCGCCAGTACGTCGAACCCATCGAAGTCGACGAATTCCACTACACCCGCAAGTGGCTGCAGCGGATGACGGTGAGCCAGTTCGACCGCTCGGTGGCGCAGATCAAGACGGCGCGGCAGATGGACCTGCCACCGAAGCTGGCAATCCCGATGCGCGTGATCGCATCGGTGGCTGCGATCCTGTGCCAGCTGGATGCGCACGTGCCGATCAAGTCCCTGTCCGAGCAGCTGATCCCCGGCTTCGCCGAGCCGGATGCCGTGGTCGTATAAACCACGGCATCCGGGCATTCAGGCGGGCATCTAGGCGGCTTCCTTGCGGGGACGCCCGCGCGGACGCTTGCGGCCGATAACCGAGCCCCGCTCGAATATCTCGCCGCCCCATACACCCCACGGCTCCTCGCGTTCCAGAGCCGCGGCCAGGCACTGGCGCCGCACCGGGCAGTGGGCGCACAGCGTCTTGGCACGTTCGAGGTCCGCCGGGGTTTCGGCAAACCAGAGGTCGGGATCACCGGCATGACACGGCAGGGCCGGCTGCGTCCGTCTGGGGACTGTCGGTGCCGACATGTCCTCTTCACCTGCTTCCTGGTCGGTTGGCTGTCGTTTGCGCTGATCCGGACCAGGGACGTTGTCTGGAAAGACAACTATGGCCACGGATCGACTTCGGTCCGTGGCCATGTGGCGAAATGTGGCTTTACGTTTCTACGTTGAGCCTCACGGACGCTTCAGTCGCGGCGGCGACGCGGTGCTTACCCGCGGCCGCCGGCGTAGCGGCGGCATGCGCGGTGCCCAGGCTGGGCACACGGGTAGCCGCGCGTACGCCGAACAAGGTCATGTTGATCATTGCGAGCCACCCTCCTTCCGTGCACATGGCAGCCGACAAAATGCGGTTTCGAGATTAAACGGTACCAGCGTCGGCGGCAACCGATTTTCTGACCTGCGGATATGCGGCTCAGCGGGCTTGACGGACGAGTTCGAGCACATCGGCTCCGTACTGTTCGAGTTTGCGCGCCCCGATCCCGGGAATGGCGATCAGCGACGCTTCGTCGGTGGGCCGCAGCTCCGCAATGGCGATCAGGGTGTTGTCGCTGAAGACGATGTAGGCCGGCACGTTCTGTTCTTTGGCTGCGTGCAGGCGCCAGTCTTTGAGCTGCAGCAGCAGTTCCTCGTCGACGTCACCGGCGCAGGTTTCGCACCGCCGCAGCATGATGGCCGCCGGCGTGGCGAGGTCCTTGTTGCAGACCCGGCAGCGGGCCGGTCCCTTGCCGCGCCGCGACTTGCCGGGGGTGGCATCGACACGGGTCTGGGGTGCGATGCCGTTGAGGAACCGCGACGGTTTGCGGCTCTGCCGCCCGCCCTGCGACCTTGCCAGCGCCCAACTGAGGGCCAAATGCATTCTGGCCCTGGTGATCCCGACGTAGAGCAGGCGGCGCTCCTCCTCGACGGGCTCGCTGTCGGGGCCGTGCGCAAGGGCGTGGGAGATGGGCAGCGTGCCGTCGGCGAGACCGACCAGGAACACCGCGTCCCACTCGAGACCCTTGGCGGCATGCAGGGAAGCCAGGGTGACGCCCTGCACCACCGGCGGGTGCCGGGCATCGGCCCGCAAGCGCAGCTCGGCCACCAACCCCGGCAGCTCCAGCCCGGGACGCTGCGCCACTTCGTCGTCGACCAGTTCGGTCAAGGCGGAAAGGGCTTCCCAGCGATCGCGGGCCTTGGTACCCGCCGGCGGTTCCGCGGTGAGCCCGAGTGGTTCGAGGACGTCGCGAACGACGTCCGTCAGTGGGCCCTCGGCGCCTCGTTCCGCCGCGCGTTGCAGGGCGAGCAAGGCCTGCTTGATCTCCTGCCGGTTGAAAAACCCCTCCCCGCCGCGGATCTGGTAGGCGATGCCGGCCTCGGTCAACGCCTCCTCGTAGACCTCGGACTGCGCGTTGACCCGGTACAGGATCGCGATTTCGGATGGCGCGGTGCCTGATTCGATCAGCTGGGCGATGGCGGTCGCGACCGCGGCGGCCTCGGTGTGCTCGTCGGGATGCTCCCGGAACGACGGCGCCGGGCCCGGCTCACGCTGGCCGATCAACTGCAACTTGCTGCCCGCGACGCGGCCCCGGGCCGCGGCGATGACCTGGTTGGCCAGCGAGACGACCTGCGGGGTGGACCGGTAGTCCCGTTCCAGCCGCACCACCGTGGCCTCGGGGAACCGCCGCGAGAAGTCCAGCAGGAACCGCGGTGAGGCGCCGGTGAACGAGTAGATGGTCTGATTCGCGTCGCCGACGACGGTCAGGTCGTCGCGATCGCCCAACCAGGCCGAGAGCACCCGCTGCTGCAACGGTGTGACGTCCTGATACTCGTCGACGACGAAGCAGCGATAGCGGTCCCGGAACTCGGCGGCGACCGCGGCGTCGTTCTCGATCGCCGCGGCGGTGTGCAGCAACAGGTCGTCGAAATCGAGCAGGGTGACGTCCTCATCGCGGACTTTCAAGGCCTCGTAGGCGGTATAAACAGCCACTACCTTCTCCGCGTCCAGCGGGGTGTCCCGCCCCGCGCCTGCCACCGCGCCCGCGTACCGCTCCGGGGTGATCAGGGAGGCTTTCGCCCACTCGATCTCTCCGGCAAGGTCGCGCACGTCATCGGTGCTGACGTTGAGCCGGCACCGGCTGGCGGCACGGGCCACCACGGCGAACTTGGTGTCGAGCAGTTCCCAGCGAGTGTTACCGACTACCCGAGGCCAGAAGTAGCGCAGCTGGCGGTGCGCGGCGGCGTGGAAGGTGAGCGCCTGTACCCCGCCGACGGACGAGCCGCCCGGCGCCGCCGCCTCCAGGGCGCGCAGCCGGGAGCGCATCTCCCCGGCCGCGCGCTGGGTGAAGGTCACCGCCAGCACCTGTCCCGCGGCGACGTGGCCGCCCGCGACGAGCTGGGCGATGCGGTGCGTGATGGTGCGCGTCTTGCCGGTGCCGGCTCCGGCCAGCACGCAGACCGGGCCGCGCGCAGCGAGCACGGCTTCGCGTTGCTCGTCGTCCAGCCCTGCGATCAAGGGATCAGCCATCAACGGCATGGCGTCCATCTTGGCAGTGCCGGCCGACAAACCGGGCGTGTCGCGCTTTTCGGCGGGCCGGGCCCGGAATGCCCCATCGCCCGGCTACGTTAACCAGTCATGACCAATGCGGCGCTGACCATCTACTCCACCACCTGGTGTGGCTACTGCTTGCGGCTCAAGACGGCCCTCAAGGCCCAAGGCATCGCCTACGACGAGGTCGATATCGAACGCGACGCTGCTGCCGCGGATTTCGTCAGCTCGGTGAACGGGGGCAATCGGACAGTTCCGACGGTGAAGTTCGCCGACGGGTCGACGATGACCAATCCGAGCGCCAGTGAGGTCAAGGCGAAGCTCGCCGGCTGACCTCCGGCACCGACACGGGAGCGTGATTGATGCAACTCCCGGGTCCGCTCGCCTTTACCATGAGGACCATGGCATCGGCGCTGGTCCGGCGGGCGGTCTACGTTGTGTTCTGCGCCGTCGCCACCCTCACCGGGTGCTCCCAGCAGAACACCCCTGCCGCGCCGAGCAGCAGCACCGCCGCCGCCGGAGCTGACGCGCTGATCGTCAGCATCGAAGACGTCCGGCGCATCGCGAATTACGAGGAACTCACCGCACGGGCGCACGCGGACCTGCGGCATCCTCCGGCCGGTGACGTCAATGCGCCGGGACCGTGCCGAGCCGCCGGTACCAGCGATCTCACGTTCGCCGGCGGCTGGACCGAGTTCCGCAGCGCCGGTTACAGCGGGGTGACCGACGACATCGACCCGGGCGGCCGGTCGAAGGTCGACTCGGTCAGCCAGGCCGTCGCGATCTACCCGGACGCGCAGGCGGCGCGCTCCGCGCTCGACCAGCTCGAGGCATCCCTGAACGCCTGCATCGCGTTGCGCGACCCGGCCTACACCTTCAGGCTGGAAAAGCCCGACGCCACCACGCTGCGGATCGTCGACAACGGCTGGAGCCACCAGTACCGGGTCCGGAAGTCGGTGTTGATGTCGGTCGGCGTGTTGGGCATCGAACCGGCGGAGCGGATCGCCGCAACGATCCTGGACAACATCTGCGACCGCATCAAGTAGCGCGTCGCTCAGTCCGCGGCGGCCCAGGATTCGATGATCACCCGGGCGATCGAAATCGAGCCGGGCAACAGCAGTTTCGACTCCGAGGCGCTGGACCAGTCGCCGGCCTCGAGCGCAGCGCGAATCTCCGCGCGCGTGAACCAGGCCGCCTCGGCGATCTCGCCGTCGTTGAACGAGAATGGTTCCGCCGGATCGGCCAGGGCGTGGAAACCGACCATCAGCGAGCGCGGAAACGGCCAGGGCTGACTGCCGAGGTAGCGCACATCGCGAACGGTCAGGCCGATTTCCTCGCGGATCTCGCGCACGACGCACACTTCGAACGACTCGCCCGCCTCCACGAACCCGGCCAGCAGCGAGAACATTCGCTGCGGCCACACCGTGTGGCGGGCCAGCACCGCACGGTCGCCCCCGTCGTGGACCAGGCAGATCACCGCGGGGTCGATGCGCGGAAACTCCTCGCGGCCGGTGAGTGGGTCGACCCGCGCCCAGCCGGCGCGCGCCGGTTTAGTCGGGGTTCCGTCCACCGGGCTGAATCGGGCGCTGTCATGCCAGTTGAGTAACGCCAGCGCCGACGACACCAGCTGACTGCTGGTGTCGTCGATGATGCGTCCCAGCCGGCGCAGGTCCAGCACCTCGACTTCTGCGTCTTCGGGTGGCTGCAATGCGCCCCGGATCGCCCAGACGTGACGGCCGCCCTCGATACGCCCCAGAAACACCGCATCCGGCGGAGGCTTGTCGCCCAGCACGGCCGCCGGGCCCAGCACCACTTTGCCGCCGGCCGCCAGCACCTGGTTGCGGGAATCAACGCGCAGTAATGCGGCGTCGGCCCATCCGGTCGCGGCCGCATCGATGTCGGTGCGCAGTTGGTCGGCCCGATCGGCGCCGACCCGCGACAGCAGCGGAATTTCGCGCAGCCGGAAGTCCACGCCCGGCCCTATCGTTCGTCCGCCAGGTGGCGGACGTAGAGCAGCCGGTCGCCGGCCTCGATCGCGTCCACCTCCGGGGCACCGATGCGGAGCAACTCTCCGCCGCGCACCACGCCGAGCACGATGTCGCGCAGGTGCCGAGCCGACCCACCCACCTCGGACTGCTCGACCTCGCGTTCGGCGATGGCCAGACCCTGATCCGGGGTCAGCAGGTCCTCGATCATCTGCACGACGCTGGGGGTCGTGGTGGCCAGGCCGAGCAGCCGGCCGGCGGTCTCGGAGGACACCACCACCGAGTTGGCGCCGGATTGCTGCAGCAGATGCTGATTTTCGGCCTCGCGGATGGATGCGACGATCTTGGCCTTGGGCGAGATCTCCCGCGCGGTCAGCGTGACCAGCACCGCGGTGTCGTCGCGGTTGGCCGCGACGATGATGGAGGCCGCGTGCTGGGCGCCGGCCAGCCGCAGCACATCCGATTTCGTGGCGTCGCCGTGCACGGTGACCAGGCCGGCTGAGGCAGCCCGCTCCAGCGCTGACCGATCGGTGTCGACGACGACGATCTCGCTGGGGGTCACCTCGTCGCTGAGCATGGCGGCCACCGCCGTCTTGCCCTTGGTCCCGTAGCCGATGACGACGGTGTGGTTGCGCACTTTCTTCCTCCAACGCTGGATCTTCAGTGCCTGCCGCGATGTTTCGGTGACGACCTCGAGCGTCGTGCCGACCAGCAAGATCAGGAATGCGATGCGCAGGGGCGTAATGATCAGAACATTTGTCGCTCGCGCGAATTCCGAGACCGGCGTGATGTCGCCGTAGCCGGTGGTGGACAACGTCACCGCCGAGTAGTAAAGGCAGTCCAGGAACGTCAGGCTGTCCCCGCGCGCGTCGTGGTAGCCGTCACGGTCGACGTAGACGGTGACGGCGCCGACCAGCAGCGCCACCAGGGCGATGGAAATTCGGCGGGTGATGATGCGCGCGGGACTGGCGTGACCCTGGGGGATGCGCAGCACGCCGACAAGCGCGTAACTGGGCTGGACGGTCAATCTCTCGTCGAGACGCCGCAGCCGCCGCCAGCTACCTTTCGCCACGGGAGTCATGTAACCACGGTCAAGCGGTGGCGGGGCGACCGGAGTCGGCCAGCAGCACGCCCAACGCACCGGCGTCGGGCAGGTCCCGGGGCACGACGGTGGTCTGGCTGCGCACGTAGTAGAAGGCGGTTCGCACCGACGATTCCGGGCATCCCTGCAGCGCCGCCCACGCCAGCCGGTACACCGCCAGTTGCACAGCGGCGTGGCGCTTGGCCTCGTGGCCGCGGGGCGGGTCACCGGTCTTCCAGTCCACGACGGTGACGCCGCCGTCCGCGTCGGCGAACACGGCGTCGATGCGCCCGCGCACCGCGGTGTCCCCGATCAGCATCTCGAACGGCACCTCGACGGCGATCGGCGTACGGGCCGCCCACGGTGATGCGGCGAACGCCTGCTGCAGGGCGGCCAGCTCCTGCGGGTCGCCGACGTCGGAGTCGGCGGCGCCGGGCAGGTCACCGAGTTCGAACAACCACTCCGCGCCGTAGAACTGCTGCACCCAGGAGTGAAACGCGTTGCCCAACAGCGCGTGTGGGTCGGGTCGGCTCGGCAGTCGATGAATCAGCCGTTGAGCCGCGGCGTCGGGATCGCGCGCCAGCTCCACCAGGCCGCTCACCGAGAGCTGGCTCGGCAACGCGCGCGCACGGGGACGGGCCATGCGTGCCCGCTCGGCTAGCAACGCGTCGACGTCGGCGACCCAGCCCTCGGTGTCGCGGGTCGGCGCGATTTCCGTCGACATCGCCGCGACGACCAGCGCGGCCCCACGTTCGACGTCGGCACGGCGCCGCGACAGCGGATCGGTGGGCCAGATCGCTTCGACGATGTCTTCTTGCAACGGGTTTCGTTCCCCGCCGGCCGGCGCCGGGGCCCACTGCTCCACGAGTCCGCACGGGTCCCCGGCCTGCTCGGACCGTTCGATGATGTCCTTGAGTTCGCACAGGAAATCCGAGGGCCCGCGCGGTTTGATGCCGGTGGCCCCCCAATGGTGTCCGGACACCAGCAGCGTGTCCTGCGCCCGGGTGACGGCGACGTAGAGCAGTCGGCGTTCCTCATCGACCCGTCGCTGATCGAGCTGGGCACGATGTTCGGAGATCTTGTCCGACAACTGCTTTCGGTTGGTGACGGTCGAAGTGTCCAGGACCGGGATCCCGAGCGCGCCCGCCGTGGCGCGATCGCCGCGCAGCAGCGGTGGCAGTTCCCCGGCATCGGTGAGCCAACTGCTTCGCGATGCGTTCGACGGGAATATCCCGCCGGACAGGTGCGGCACCGCCACCACCTGCCATTCCAGGCCCTTGGCGGCATGCACGGTGAGCACCTGAACCCGGTCCCGTGCGGCGACCGGCTGCGCGGGCGTCAGCCCCTTCTCCACCTCCGCGGCGACGTCCAGGTAGGCGAGCAGGCCGGTCACCGACGCCTTGGCCGCTGCGCCGGCGCGCTCGGCGTACCCGGCCACCTCGTCGGCGAAGGCGTCGAGGTGCTCGGTGCCCGACCATTCCCCGGCGGCGGTGGCACGGACTTCGCAGTCGACGCCGAGAACGCGGCGCACTTCGGCCACCAGGTCGGGCAGGGAATAGCCGAGATGACTGCGCAGCGCGGCCAGTTCGGCAGCAAGGACCCCGATGCGTCGGTAACCGGCCGCCGAATACCCGCCGGCCGGCCCGGGATCGGAGATGGCGTCGGCCAGACACGCGGTGTCGGCGTCCGGGCCGGCCGCGATCGCGATCGATTCCGCCGATAAAGGTTCGCTTGGTTGCGGCGCACCGGACAGCTGCTGTGCCCGTCGCCACAGCGCGGCGATGTCACGGCCACCCAGACGCCAGCGCGGTCCGCTCAACACGCGCATTGCGGCGGCACCGGCCGTGGGGTCGGCGACCAGGCGCAACATGGCCACCACGTCGGCGACCTCGGGTACGGACAACAGGCCGGCCACGCCGACGACCTCGACGGGAATTCCGCGGCTGCGCAGTGCCTCGCCGATGGGAGCGGCGTCGGCATTGCGCCGCACCAGCACAGCGGCGGTGGGCGGTGCGACGCCGTTGTCCCGCGCCCGGCGGTAGCACTCGTGCAGGTGATCGGCGATCCAGTCGCGCTCGACGGCCACGTCCGGCAGCAGCGCGCAACGGACGGTGCCCGGCGGGGCATCCGGGCGTGCGCGCAGCGGACGCACCACTACCGAGCGCCGTCGCGCCTCGGCGGAGATGGCGTTGGCCAGGTGCAGCGTCCGGGGTGGATTGCGCCAGCTGGTCCGCAGCTCCAAGGTGGGCGCCGCGGACCCGTCGGACAGCGGAAAATCAGTGGTGAAGCGCGGCAGGTTGGTCGCCGAGGCACCGCGCCAACCATAGATCGACTGGATCGGGTCACCGACGGCCGTCAGCGCCAGCTCATCGTCGACACCGCCGCCGAACAGCGACGACAACGCGACGCGCTGTGAATGTCCGGTGTCCTGGTACTCATCGAGCAGGACCACCCGGAAACGGCCGCGCAGGTCCTGCCCCACCTGCGGGAACGTGGCGGCCAGTCGCGCCGCGGACGCCATCTGCATGCCGAAGTCCATCACTTTGGCGGCGCGCATGCGTTCGGAGAGAGCGTCCAGCACCGGCACCAACTCGGCGCGTTGAGTCTGAGTGCCCAGCATGCGCAGCAGCCATTGGCTCGGCCCCCTGTCGCGCTGATACGGACCGGCCGGCAAGGCGTGCACCAGCCGTTCCAGTTCCACGTGGGTGTCGCGGAGCTCGTCGGTGCTGACGAGGTGTTCGGTGAGCTGGCCCCACAGCCGCAGCAGCAGGGCGGTGACCGCGGCCGGCGTCTTGTCGGTGTTCAGTGCACCCGGGTAGTCGTTGACGACGTCTAATGCCAGCTGCCACAGCTCCGTCTCGGTGAGCAGTCTGGTGTCGGGTTCCACGGGCAGCAGCAGCCCGTATTCCCGCAGCAGCGATCCGGCGAACGCGTGGTAGGTGCTGATGGTGGGTGTGCCTTCGCCCGGACCTGCCGCGGCACCGCCACCGGCGCCCGCCAGACGCGCCAGCCGCGACCGCACGCGGCGCAGCAGCTGACCGGCGGCCTTGCGGGTGAAGGTCAGGCCGAGCACCTGCCCGGGTTCGGCGTAGCCGTTGGCGACCAGCCACACCACGCGCGCTGCCATGGTCTCGGTCTTCCCCGCCCCCGCACCGGCGATGACCACCAACGGGCCGGGCGGTGCGGCGATTACCGCCGCTTGCTCGGCGGTGGGCGGGAAAACACCCAGCGCGGCCGCCAACTCGGCAGGGCTGTAACGCGGGCTCATGACGCCGGCCCGTCGTGAGCGGGGCAGGACGGCCGCAGCGGGCAGTGCGAGCAGCCATCGTTACGCCGGGCGATGAACTGCGGGCCGGCTGTCGCCTCCGCCGCCTGCCGAACCAGTTCCCGCCAATGCTCACGGGCCTGCGGGGTGAGCGGATCCTGCTCGCGCTGGGTGACACCCGCCGCCCCGGTCTTGCCGGGATACACCAGCCGCGCGCCGCCCGGCTCGTCACCGGCGGGGACCATGCCTTCGGCGACCGCCAGCTGGTACATCGCCAGCTGAGCGTGCTGTTGGGCGTCGTCCTTGCTGACGGGCGTCTTCCCGGTCTTGACGTCGACGATCACCAGCCGGCCGGCGGCATCGCGTTCCAGCCGGTCGACCCGTCCGCGCAACCGGACCTGCCCGCGCGGGGTTTGCAGAACACCGTCGACGCCGACTTCGACGCCGACCTCGGTCAGCTCGGCGCGCGTCTGCGCCCGCCACTCGACGAACGCGCGAATCATGCCGCGGTGCCGGGCGAGTTCGTTGGCCGAATGCCAGTCGGCCTCGAACGGCAGGTGCTGCCACACGCGATCCAGCTCAGTCAACAACTGGGATTCGGTCTTGCCGGGTTCGGCGATCAGCGCATGCAGCACCGAACCGATGGCCGAGCGCAGCTCGCGCGGGTTGGCTCCGCCGTGCCGCTCGGCCAGCCAACGCAACGGGCAGTCGGTGAGGGTCTGCAGAGTGGAGGGGGTCAGCGTGACGACATCGTCGCTGCCGCACAGCGGGGCACTGGTGCTCACCGGCATCAGCCCGTGCCATGAGGCGGGATCGGCACCGGGCACCCCGGCCTCGGCCAGCCGGGCCAATTGCGTTGCGGCACAGGAGCGGACGGCCTCATCGACCACACCGTCCGCCGCACACACCGCGGACCGTAGCCGGCCCACCACCGCCGCGGCCGACAGCACACGGGGAGAGCACTCCGGTTGCGCCACAACGGATTCCTCATCCGCGAACTGCGCGATCTCGAAAACAAACGGCGACGGCAGCGCCGGCTCCCCGGCGCTGCCACCGGTATCGCTGTCGACCGCGGTCACCAACAAATCGCGCCGCGCCCGGCCAATCGCGGCGACCAGCAACCGGCGCTCCTCGGCCAGCAGTGGCGCCCGGACCGACGCGTCAGCCGCGATGCCGTCGATCTCGTCGAGCAGCCGCTGCGTGGCCAGGATGCCGCCGCGTGGGATCGTGTTGGGCCACAACCCATCCTGCAGCCCGGCGATGACCACCAGATCCCATTCGTGCCCCAGGGCCGCGTGCGCGCTCAGTACCTGCACCTGTTCGGCTTCCGAGCCCGAGTCGCGGTTGACGGGCGGCAGTTGCAGCGCCTCGACATGCTCGAGCAGTCCGCGCAGCGATGCGCCCGAGGTGCGCGCGACATAGGCGTCGGTGACGTCAAACAACGCCGTCACCACTTCCAGATCCCGCGTCGCCTGAGCAGCGGCCGGACCTCCCCGCTCGACGGCGGCCAGCCAGCGACGCTGCAGGCCGGTGCGGTGCCACGCCGCCCACAGCGTGTACCGCGGGTCCAGACCGTCCCGCTGACACCGGGCGGCGGCCGCCAGCACGGCACGCACCCGTCGAAGCGCAGCGGCCGGTGGACCGGACAACGGCTCGTCTGAACCGAGTGTCTGAACCAGCAGATCCCCGAAGGCGCCGGACCGACCCCGCTGCAGCGTCCTGCGCAATTGTCGCAGTGAGACCGGGTCGACGCGGCCGATCGGCCCGGACAGTAGCGCCAACGCCCGATCGCCGTCCAATCCGTCGGCGGCCGCCGCCAGGACGGTGAGCAGGGCGCGGGCCGCGGGTTCTTCGGACAGCGACCCGCCGGTCGCGGGTATCGCGACCGGGACTCCCGCGGCGGCCAGGGCGCGCGGTAGGCGAGCGCCGGCCCGTGGCACCGACCGGACAATCACCGCCATCTGCGACCACGGCACGCCGTCGACCAGGTGCGCGCGCCGCAGCGCGTCGGCGATCAGCGCCGCCTCGGCATGAGCCGAGGCAGCCAGGCGCACCCTGACGGCGCCCGCTGGACCGACCGCGCCTTCGATACTCCGGCCGGCGGCGGCACCGGGCAGTCGCGCCGCGATACCACTGACCGCGCGGGCGACGGCGGGACCGCAACGATGCGACGTGGTCAACGTCACCGAGGGGCCGTCGACACCGAGCAGCCCGGCCGGCTCGCCACCCCGGAACCCGAAGACCGCCTGATTGGGGTCACCGGCGATCAGGGCGGTGTCAGTGCCGGCCGCCAGCACCCGGACCAGTTGCGCCGCTTGCGGATCCAGTTGCTGTGCGTCGTCGACCAGCAGCAACCGGATACGGGCGCGTTCGGCGGCCAGCAACTCGGGATCGACCGCGAAGGTCTCCAGCGCCGCGCCGACCAGTTCGGCTGCGGCCAGCGCGGGCGCCGTCGCCTGCGGCGCCGCCGTGCCGACCGCCGCGCGCAACAGCATCACCTGTTCGTACTGCCGGGCGAACTGGCCGGCCGCCGTCCACTCCGGGCGGCCGCAGCGGCGTCCCAGCCGCTCCAGCTGCCGGGGGTCGACGCCGCGTTCTGCGCAGCGCGCCAGCAGGTTTCGCAGTTCGTTGGCGAATCCTGCGGTGCGCAGCGCGGGCAACAGGTGCTCGGGCCACCGGTTGCCGTCTTCGGCGTCCCCGGCCAGCAGTTCGCGGATGATGGCGTCCTGTTCGGCGCCGGTGAGCAGCCGCGGCATAGGGCCGCCGGCCCTCTCCGCGGCTCGTCGCAGCACCGCGTAGGCATAGCTGTGCAGCGTGCGCACCATGGGTTCGCGTACGGCCGCCGATTGACTCGCCCCCAGCAACGCAGTCGTCAGCGCGCTGCGCTCCCTGGTTCCGATGCGGCCCGAGCCTGTCAGCAGCAGAACACTTTCCGGCTCGACACCTGCTGCGATGTGGGCGGTCGCAGCCTCGACCAGCAAGCTGCTCTTACCGGTCCCGGGGCCGCCCAGCACAGTTACCTGCCCGCGCAACCCGGGCCGCGTCGCCTCGCGCGGCTCGGAACTACAGTGCATCGGCATAGCGGCATGCAATCACCGGGGTCCGACAACTTGCCGCGACCAGGCCTGATAAGGCCTGGCATCATCGAAACGTGACCCTTCATGTGCACCGCTACGGCCCGCCCGGCCCGATCCAGATGTTGGCGTTGCACGGATTGACCGGCCACGGGCGCCGCTGGCGGCACTTTGCGGACTACGTGCCCGAAATCGCGGTCGCCGCACCCGATCTGATCGGGCACGGCCGCTCGACGTGGGCGGCACCCTGGACCATCGACGCCAACGTCACCGCGCTCGCCGCCGTCCTCGAGGCAGCAGCAGAGCGGCCTGCGCTGGTGGTGGGGCACTCGTTCGGCGGCGCGCTGGCATTGCATCTGGCGGCGGCCCGGCCTGACCTGGTGGCGTCGTTGTTGTTGCTCGATCCCGCGATCGGCCTGGACGGTAGGTGGATGGCCGAGATCGCCGAGGCGATGTTCGCCTCGCCCGACTACACCGACCGCGCCGAGGCCCGTCAGGAGAAGGGCGGCGGGGTGTGGGCGGATGTGGATCCGGCCGTGCTCGACGCCGATGTCGAGGAGCACCTCGTGCACCTGCCCAACGGGCGATACGGCTGGCGGATCAGCCTGCCGGCGATGATGTCCTACTGGAGTGAGTTGGCGCGCGAGACCGTGCTGCCGGCGGCCCGGGTGCCGACGACGCTGGTGCGGGCGATGTGGACCTCGCCGCAGTATGTCGGTGACGGGTTGATCGCCGGACTGCGCGAGCGGCTGGGAGACGATTTCGAGCTGCTGGATTACGAATGCGATCACATGGTGCCGCACGCCAGGCCCGACGACGTGGCCGCACTGGTCCGCAAGCGGATCGACCCCCGCTGACCATGGCAGCGGTGACCGACGAACAGATCGAGCGGGTGCGGTCGCTGGTCGCGGCCATCCCGCCCGGCAGAGTGGCCACCTACGGTGACATCGCTGCTGCGGCAGAGCTTTCCAGTGCCCGGATCGTAGGCTGGATCATGCGCACCGATTCCGCGGATCTGCCCTGGCATCGGGTGATCACCGCCTCCGGGCGGCCAGCCGCGCATCTGAGCACCCGACAGCTCGAGCTGTTGCGCGCAGAAGGGGTGCTGTCTGTCGACGGGCGGATCGCGCTGCACGCGCTCCGCCACGAGTTCGGGGACTAGAGAATCATCCGGACCATGGCCGCGGTACGAGCCAGGCCCGGGAAGGCCTCAGCGGTCGACCGCGGGTGAAGCGCATGCACCGCAAGACGAAACATCAATGCGCGCAACAACATTTGTGACCATTCCGGCAACGCGCTCCATCGTTCGATCAGACCGTCGTCGGCCTCACCCCATGACAGCGCATCGACGACCACCACCCCGGCCGCCCACGATGCGGGCCGCCAGTACGGGGTGATGTCGGTGATCCCCGGGGGCGCAGTGCCGGCGAAAAGCACTGTGCCGTAAAGGTCCCCGTGCACCAGTTGATTGGGGCTGCGGGTCGGCTTGCGCAGCGTCGCGAGTTGTTCGAGCAACTCCACGGATCGCTGGGCATCGGCCGACGGCGGGGCCGTCCGCGCGCCGGGCGGGACCGACTGCAGCGGCCGCTCCTCCCAGGCGGCACGATCCGCGGCGATGAATATGTCGACGTCTGCCCACGGCGCGGTGGGCCCCTGGGTGAGGAATCGGGGGCGCTCCAACTTGCCGGTGGCCTCGTGCAGCCGCACCGCGGCCGAGACCACCTCGTCATGGCGCGCCTCAGGGGTGCCGGCGACGAATGTGTCGGCGCGCCATCCCGACACCACGTAGCGGCCGTCGGTGGAACGGACCGGCCGGGCCAGCCGCACCCCGTCGACGAACAAGGTCTCACGGACCCGGGCCGACCAGGTGGCGCGGGCGTTGTCGGCCACCATCGACAGCACGACTTCGCCGCATCGCCAGCCGCCTTCCCAGGCGGCTCCCAGTGGCGCCGGCTGGACACCGGTCAGACCGAAGGCCGCTAGAACATGCTCGGGCGGCGGCTCGACAGTCACAGCCGTCAGCCTAGTCGGGCGACGAAGCGCGTCCGGAACGGGCGCGCTGAGGAGACCGACAATGGGCGAACAGCGGGCGACGAAGCGCGTCCGGAACGGGCGCGCTGAGGAGACCGACAATGGGCGAGCAGCGGGCGACGAAGCGCGTCCGGAACGGGCGCGCTGAGGAGACCGACAATGGGCGAACAGCGGGCGACGAAGCGCGTCTTAGTCAGTACACGACTTGGTCAGTACACGACCATGTCGGGCTGCATCTGTTTGGCCCAAGCCAGAATGCCGCCCTGCAAGTGGAGGGCGTCGGAGAAACCGGCCTGCTTCAACGCGGCCAACGCCTCCGCAGAGCGCACCCCGCTCTTGCAGTACAGCACCGCGGTGCGGTCCTGCGGCAGCAGCGCCAGGCCTTCACCGGACATGATCAGCCCCTTCGGCACCAATTGGGCGCCATCGATGTGCACAATGTCCCACTCCACCTGCTCGCGCACATCGATCAGCGCCAGCTTCTTGCCGGCATCCATCATGGCGCGCAGTTCTGCCGGCGTGATGGTGGAACCGCTCGCCGCGGCGGCGGCGTTCTCGGAGACCACGCCGCAGAACTGTTCGTAGTCAATGAGTTCGGTGATCTTCGGCGTCGACGGGTCCTTGCGGATTCTGATGGTGCGGTAGCTCATCTCCAGCGCGTCGTAGATCAGCAACCGGCCGAGCAGGGTCTCCCCGATCCCGGCGATCAGCTTGATCGCTTCGGTGGCCATCACCGACGCGATCGAGGCGCAGATGATCCCGAGCACGCCACCTTCGGCGCAGGACGGCACCATGCCCGGCGGCGGCGGCTCCGGGTAGAGATCCCGGTAGTTGAGCCCCAGCCCGTCGGGGGCGTCTTCCCAGAACACCGAGGCCTGGCCCTCGAAGCGGTAGATGGAACCCCACACGTACGGCTTGCCCGCCAGCACCGCGGCATCGTTGACCAGGTACCGGGTGGCGAAGTTGTCGGTGCCGTCCAGGATCAGGTCGTACTGGTTGAACAGTTCGACCGCGTTGTCGACCGCAAGCCTGAACTCGTGCAGCCTGACCTCGATCAACGGATTGATCGTGACGATCGAGTCGCGCGCCGACTGTGCCTTGGCGCGTCCGACATCAGCCGTGCCGTGGATGATCTGGCGCTGCAGGTTGGACTCGTCGACGACGTCGAAGTCGACGATCCCGATGGTGCCTACACCCGCTGCCGCCAGATACAGCAAAGTCGGAGATCCCAGGCCGCCGGCGCCGATCACCAGCACGCGGGCGTTCTTCAGCCGCTTCTGCCCGTCGACGCCGAGGTCCGGGATGATCAGGTGGCGACTGTAGCGGGCGACCTCCGCACGGCTCAGCGTGGCGGCGGGCTCTACAAGCGGTGGCAACGGTGACGTCACATCAGTGAGGTTAGGCGATCAGCACGCCGGCGAAGGCCGACAATCAGGCGATGGGATAGGGCCAGGGATTGAACCGGCACGTCTTGCCGTCCGCCTTCACCTGGTCGGGGTCGAACTTGGCCCCGTCGTCGTTGGCCGTGGAAAACGTCTGCTGCATCATCACCGGCGCCAAAGCTCCCTGCTGATCACACGGTTCGTGTTTCACATACCCGATGGCGTGGCCCACTTCGTGGTTGATCACATACTGCCGGTAGGAACCGATGTCACCCTCGAACGGAACGGCCCCGCGGATCCAGCGCGCCTCGTTGATGAAGACCCGCGCCTGTCGATCGGGCCCGAATGCCGGGTTGTAGCAGGACGTCTCGAGCCGGAACTCATAGCCGCATCCCTCCCGTACCGACACCGGCGACACCAGCGAGATGCGGAAGTCGGGTTTACCCCCGCTGGCTGCGTCGACCCGGATGAAGGCGAACTGCGGATTGTGCGTCCAGCCCTTGGGATTGGCCAGCGTCATGTCGACCATCTGCGCAAACGCGTTGTCGCCGCCATACATGTTCGGGTCCAGCCCGTTCTCGATCTCGATGGAGTAGCGGAACACCTTGGCCGTGCCCTGACCTATTTGCGAGGTCGTCCCCGGGACGACGCGGTAGGTCTTGTCGCCCGCTTCGCTGAACGGCCCGCCGTCGGGCAGCGTCCCGGCCGGCAGGCTCGCGTCGAAGGCGACCAGGCCCCGCGGCGGCGTGTCGATGATCGACGTGCCCACCGCGCCGATGGTCGGCGGCTCCTTGTGGATCGAGCGGGCCGCCGGCTTCGGCGTGCTGGTCCCGGTCACGGTCTGATAGGCGACGATCACGGTGAGCACCGTGAGCAACGGAAGCGCATACGCCCGCCAGCCGTAGGTGGACACAAACCTGCCGAGCCACGTTTGCTTGCGCCATTGGCGCGGCCGGTCCCGGTCCGAGCGAACCCGCCCGGCGCTCTGGCCGAGGGGGTCACGCTGGGCGCGCAGCGGCTCACGCGAGTCGTCACGCAGCACGGGCGTGCGACCGGTACCGCGGGGCGGCCACTGGGACGTCATTTTCCCAGAATGGCACAGCTACTCCTGGCAACCAGCCCTGGCGCGCCCGAAAAAAACCGCCGGCCCGCTTCACATCGACCTAACACCCCAGGTAGCCCGCAGGTAGTAAGGTCATTGCAGACACATGTGCGGCCGCGGGGGATGACGAGATGGTCGCACCAAAGCGATCAGATTGAGGACCGATGAGCGATCTAACCAGGACGGTGCAGCGACGTGCCGTCAGGTCGGCCGATGGGGTTCGGCCGATTGAAGGCGCTCCGGTCTCCAACCGACGGGGTAACAGGTTGCCCCGGGACGAGCGGCGCGGCCAACTGCTGGTGGTCGCCAGCGACGTCTTTGTGGAGAGCGGGTACCACGCGGCCGGAATGGATGAGATCGCCGACCGCGCAGGAGTGAGCAAACCGGTTTTGTACCAACATTTTTCGAGCAAGCTGGAACTCTATCTGGCGGTCCTGAACCGGCATGTGGAGAACCTGGTCTGCGGGGTCCAGCAGGCCCTGGGCCGGACCACCGACAACCGGCGCCGGTTGCACTCGGCCGTTCAGGCCTTCTTCGACTTCATCGAGCACGACAGCCAGGGCTACCGGCTGATCTTCGAGAACGACTACGTCACCGAGCCCGAGGTCGCCGCGCAGGTGCGGGCGGCCACCGAGTCGTGCATCGATGCGATCTTCGCGCTCATCGCCGAAGACTCGGGCCTGGACCCGCATCGCGCCCGGATGATCGCGGTGGGACTGGTCGGCATGAGCGTGGACTGTGCGCGGTACTGGCTGGACTCCGACCGTCCGATCTCGAAGTCCGACGCCGTTGAAGGCACCGTGCAATTCGCCTGGGGCGGCTTGTCGCACGTGCCCCTCGCCCGCTCTTAGCCCTTGGCTTTGGAGAGCGCCTCCGCGCCGACTCCGAAACCCACCCGGCGGGCGTCGGCCACCCCGATCTCCACATAGGCGATCTTGGCGGGGTTGATCAGGAAGCGGCGGCCGCGTTCGTCGTTCAGGCCCAACAGACCCGCGTCGTCGCGGAGTGCCGCACCGACGAGTTCCTCGACCTCATCGGGCGTCTGCGCACTGGAGAACACCAGCTCGCGCGGACTGTCCGTGATACCGATCTTGACCTCCACGGGGGCCCCTTCCGTTGGCTTTGTCGTCGCAGGCGTCTCAGCAGCAGGCTAGTGGACGGGCCGGACGGGCACAGCGCCCCGCCCCCATACCGGGAGTTCGCGGTAAGTGAACAAACCCATCACGATTCGATGTAAGCACCGGCCGCGCCCCGCTCCGGGCAGACGGCTTCATTAACATCAGCACCATCAGTAACATCCGCGACACCCTCTACGACTTCGTCCGAGACCTCGAGGAGTTCCCGGGCGATAAAGCCTGCGCAGACGCGTACCCGGACGACTTCGACGACGAACCCGAGACCGACAGCTGGGACGAGCCCGACGAGGAATCCGAAGAATGGGCGTGGCCTGCCGACCACCGTTGGCGTCCGGTTGCGTTGTTCGTCGGTGCGGTGATGGCGATCGGCGCCGTCGCTACCGCGGTGATCATCAACAGCGGCGACAGCGCCACCACCAAGGCCACCGTCGGGGTTCCCGTCCCGCGCACCGCGACGACGACGACCCGTAGCAGCGCGCCCCCCAGCATGGCACCCACCCCGAGTGCCCCGCCGGCCTCCAGCGGCGCCCTGCCGCCGGAGACGGTGACAACCCTGACCCCGGGCGCTGCGCCGACCAAGACGGCGACAGCGCCCACCCTGTTGCCCACGGCGCCGGCGCCGACGGCCGCTCCCCCAGGTGCCGCGCTCAACCCACGCACCGTCATCTACAGCGTGACCGGCAGCAAAGCGCTGTTCGACCTGGTCAACATCGCCTATACCGACGCCCGGGGCTTTCCGGTGACCGAATTCAACGTCGCATTGCCGTGGACGAAGGTCGTCGTGCTCAATCCGGGGGTGCAGACCGAGTCGGTGATCGCGACCAGCATCTACGGCCAGCTGAACTGCTCGATCGTCAACGCGCAGGGTCAGCTGGTAAAGGCGTCGACCAACAACTCCGCGCTGGCGACCTGCACTCGCTAGCCCAGACCCAGCTCACGCATCCGGCTGTCGTGCGTGTGCTGCAGGCGATCGAAGAAGGCACCCAGCTGGCCCAGACCGCCCGTCCCGGCGACCACCAGGTCGACCAGTTCGTCGTGGTCGGCCAGCAGGAACTGCGCCTGGGTGATCGCCTCGCCGAGCAGACGACGCGACCACAACGCCAACCGGCTGCGCTGCTTGCCGCTCGACGTCACCGCCGCCCGCACCTCGGCGACGACGAACTGGGAGTGCCCCGTCTCGGCTAACGCGGCACGAACCACGTCGGCCACCTCGTCGGGCAGCCTGTCGGCGATCTCCAGATAGAGATCGGCCGCCAGCGCGTCGCCGACATAGGTCTTCACCAACGCTTCCAGCCAGGTGCTCGGGGTGGTCAGCCGGTGGTAGTTCTCCAGAGCCGAGACATACTTCGACATCGCCGCCACCACATCGACACCGCGCTGCTCCAGGGCGTCGCGCAGCAGTTCGTAATGCCCCATCTCGGCGGCGGCAATGCCGGCCATCGAGATACGGCCGCGCAGATTGGGAGCCATCCGCGCCTCTTCGGTCAACCGGTAGAACGCAGCGACCTCGCCGTATGCGAGCAGCGCGAACAATTCGGTGACGCCTGGATGATCCGCCGGCAGCTGTGGCCTGGGCGAATCGACCGCCTCGTCGTTGAAGTCGGCGGAGGAGGGCGAAGGCATGGTGACACTTTAGTCGGCAGGTTCAACAGGAGATCGGTACCTGCTGGACGACCAGGTATCATCGACGTAGGCAGTGGCTGAATCTGTGCTGCTGCTGCCTAAAGAAATGTGCGTGCACGCAAATGGCCCGCCCCGCCCTGGCAGCGGGCCTCGGCGACGTAATCGGAGTCGGAAAACGGTGCGCGCGAACCGCGACACAGAAGAAGTACCGACTCAACCTCGATTACTGTCACCGAAAGGCTCACCTCCCGCGTATGACCGCACTCAAAAGCGCCACTGAACTACCCCTCAAGGGATTTGCCAGTCTCGGAGTCCGCGACGAAATCGTCAGCGCACTGGCCGAAAAGGGCATCGAGACGCCGTTCGCTATCCAGGAACTCACCCTCCCGCTCGCGCTCGCCGGCGAAGACGTCATCGGCCAGGCCCGCACCGGCATGGGCAAGACGTTCGGATTCGGCGTGCCGCTGCTGCAGCGCATCACCTCCGAGACCGCGACACGCCCGCTGACCGGCGCACCGCGGGCCCTGATCGTGGTCCCCACCCGTGAGTTGTGCCTGCAGGTCACCAGTGACCTGGCCTCCGCAGCCAAGTACCTGAAAGCCGGCGACGAGGACGGCGGGCAGCGGCCGTTGTCGGTCATCGCCATCTACGGCGGTCGTCCCTACGAGCCGCAGGTCGAAGCGCTGCGTAAGGGCGCCGACGTCGTGGTGGGCACCCCGGGCCGGCTGCTCGACCTGTGCCAACAGGGCCACCTGCAGCTAGGCGGGTTGTCGGTGCTGGTGCTCGACGAAGCCGACGAGATGCTGGACCTCGGTTTCCTCCCCGACATCGAACGCATCCTGCGCCAGATCCCGGCCGACCGGCAGTCGATGCTGTTCTCGGCGACCATGCCGGACCCGATCATCACCCTGGCCCGCACCTTCATGGTCCAGCCCACGCACATCCGGGCCGAGGCACCGCACTCGCTGGCCGTCCACGACACCACCGAGCAGTTCGTCTACCGCGCCCACGCGCTGGACAAGGTCGAACTGGTCAGCCGGATCCTGCAGGCCCAGGACCGCGGCGCGACGATGGTTTTCACCCGCACCAAGCGCACCGCCCAGAAGGTCGCCGACGAGCTGCAGGAACGCGGTTTCGCGGTCGGCGCGGTGCACGGCGACCTCGGCCAGGTGGCGCGCGAGAAGGCACTCAAGGCGTTCCGCTCCGGCGAGATCAACGTGCTGGTCGCCACCGACGTGGCAGCGCGCGGCATCGACATCGACGACGTCACCCACGTAATCAACTATCAATGCCCCGAGGACGAGAAGATGTACGTCCACCGCATCGGGCGCACCGGCCGCGCCGGCCGCACCGGCGTCGCGGTAACGCTGGTCGACTGGGACGAGCTGGAACGCTGGGCCATGATCGACAAGGCGCTGGGCCTGGACTCTCCCGATCCCTCGGAGACCTACTCCAACTCGCCGCACCTGTACTCCGAGTTGTCCATCCCGACCGAGGTCGGCGGCACCGTCGGCACACCACCCAAGGCGCCCGTCACGCGTCGGGAGGCGACCAGCGGCGGTTCAGAACGGCCGGCTCGCCGCCCCGACCGGCGCAAGCGCACCCGGGGCGGGAAACCCGCCACCGGACATCCCGAGAACAACACCGCTGCCACCGCCGAGGCGGCCGACGAGAACGCCGCGCCAAGCGCCGCCGGCACCGGCGCACCGGCCGGCACCACTCGGCGTCGGCGGCGTCGTCGCAAGCCGGCGGATGCCGCCGCGGTAGCCAACTGACGGCGTATTCACTTACGTGGTCCGACCGGAGCGCCGCACCAAGACCGACATAGCGGCCGCCGCAGCAATCGCGGTCGTCGTCGCGGTCGCCGCGTCGCTCATCTGGTGGACCAGCGACGCCCGGGCCACGATCAGCCGGCCCGCCGCAAAAGCCGCACCCACCCCCACCCAGGCTCGGGCGGTCCCCGCGACCCTGCGTCAGCTCTGGACCGCCCCCAGCCCGGGCACCCGGGTGCCGGTGGTGGTGGCCGGCACGGTGGCGACGGGCGACGGGCGCGAGGTGCAAGGTCGCGACCCGGAGACGGGCCAGACGCAGTGGAGCTACTCCCGCGACACCGACCTGTGCGGGCTGACCTGGGTGTACCACTACGCCGTCGCGGTCTACCAAGACGACCGGGGCTGCGGGCAGGTCAGCACCATCGACGGATCCACCGGGCGCCGCGGCCCGGCCCGCAGCAGCTACGCCGATCCGAAGGTGCGGCTGTCCTCCGACGGGACCACCGTGTTGTCGGCCGGTGAAACCCGCCTGGAGATGTGGCGTTCGGACATGGTCCGGATGATGTTCTACGGCGAAACGGATGCCCGGGTGAAGCCGGTCAACCGGGGTCTGCATTCCGGCTGCCGCCTGGAGTCGGCCGCAGCCAGCTCATCGGCGGTGGCGGTGCTCGAGGCGTGCGCGAACCAGGCCGACCTGAAGCTGGTGCTGTTACGCCCCGGCAAAGAGGACGACGAGCCCCAGCAGCAAGTGGTGCAGGAGTCCGGGGTGCGTCCGGAGACCGGTGCCCGCGTGCTGGCGGTCTCGCAGAACCGCACCGCGGTCTACCTGCCGGGCGGGCCGGGCACACAGCCGCGCGTTGACGTGGTCGACGAAACCGGTACCACGGTGTCGAGCACCCTACTGGCCGCGCCGCCGTCGGCGTCGGCGGTGGTCTCCCAGAGCGGAAACCTCATCACCTGGTGGACCGGGGACGCGCTGCTGGTTTTCGACGCGAGCACTCTGACGGCGCGCTACACGATCGCAGCCGGTGAGACCGCTGCGCCGCTGGGGCCGGGCGTCATGATGGCCGGTCAGCTGCTGGTTCCGGTCACCGGCGCGATCGGGGTGTACGACCCGGTCAACGGCGAGGCCGACCGCTACATCCCGGTGCAGCGGCAGCCGAGCAGTACACCGGTGATACCGGCGATCTCCGGTTCGCGGGTGATCGAGCAGCGCGGCGACACCGTGGTTGCGCTCGGCTGAATTACCCGCGCGAGCTAGTACTCCACCGCGAACGTGGGCAGCGCCTTGCCCGTCTTCCAGTGCTTGAGCAGCGCCTTGGCCAGGTCACGGTAGGCAACCGCCCCCTTGTTCTTGCGACCGGCGAGCACCGACGAGCCCGACGCACTGGCCTCGGCGAATCGCACGGTACGCGGGATCGGCGGTGCCAGGACGGGCAGCTCGTAGCGGTCGGCGACGTCGAGCAGCACGTCACGGGTATGCGTGGTGCGGGAGTCGTAGAGCGTCGGCAGGGCGCCCAGCAACCGCAGATTCGGATTGGTGATCTGCTGCACGTCAGCGACCGTCCGCAAGAACTGACCCACACCCCGATGGGCCAGCGTCTCGCACTGCAACGGCACGATCACCTCGTCCGCGGCGGTGAGGCCGTTGAGGGTCAGCACCCCCAGCGAAGGCGGGCAGTCGATGATCACCACGTCGAAATCGTCGGCCAGCTTGGCCAGCGCCCGCTTGAGCGCGTACTCGCGCCCGGCCCGCATCAGCAACATCGCCTCCGCGCCCGCGAGGTCGATGTTGGCCGGCAGCAACGTCATTCCCTCGGACGTCGACACCAGGGCAGCACTCGGTTCGACATCACCGAGCAGCACCTCGTGTACCGAGACGGGTAGCTTGTCGGGATCCTGGCCCAGCGAGAAAGTCAGGCACCCTTGGGGGTCGAGGTCCACCAGCAGCACCCGTCGTCCTTCGTCGACCATCGCCGCACCGAGCGAAGCGACCGTCGTCGTCTTGGCCACACCGCCCTTCTGGTTGGCCACCGCCAGTACGCGCATGTCAGTCACAAAGCCCATCCTGACACGTAACTCGCCGCGCGGTTCGGGTGGCGCTCCCGGCAGGGCTCTGGCGTGTCTCGGGCAGAATCGCGGGCATGGGCGTACACCATCCTTCGTCCGGGCACCGGCTGCTACTGCTGCGCCACGGGGAGACCGAGTGGTCGAAAACGGGACGGCATACCGGCCGCACCGACATCGAGTTGACCGAGGCGGGCCGCGAGCAGGCCGAGTACGCCGGGGTGGTGCTCGGAGAGCTCGACCTCGACCATCCCTTCGTGATCTGCAGCCCGCGACGCCGAAGCCTGGTGACCGCCGACTTGGCCGGACTCATCATCGACCAGGTCACGCCGCTGATCGCGGAATGGGATTACGGCGACTACGAGGGCCTTACCACCCCGCAAATCCGCGAATCGGATCCCGACTGGCTGGTGTGGACGCACGGATGTCCCGGCGGGGAAAGTGTCAGACAGGTCAGCGAGCGCGCCGACCGGGCCATAGCCATGGCATTGGAGAATATGGAGTCGCGCGACGTGCTCTTCGTCAGCCACGGCCACTTCTCCCGTGCGGTGATCACCCGGTGGGCGCAGTTCGGGCTGACTGAGGGCAGCCGCTTCGGGATGCCCACCGCGACCATCGCGATCTGCGGGTTCGAGCACGGCATCCGGCAGCTCGGCCAACTCGGATTGAGCTGCATCCCCGGCCGATCGCAGCGGCGTGAACGCTGAACCGGCTTTTGCCCTCAGCGGGCCGCGGGGGACCCTGCTCGCCGCCCGGGCCCGCGACAGCTACCCCGACATCCCGTCGGCGCTGGCCGCCCTGCGTTCAGGTGAGGCCCCAATAGTGTTGGGCGCGTTGCCCTTCGACGTGAGCCGACCAGCCGCGCTGCTGACCCCGGAAACCGTCCGGCACGTCGATGCCCTGCCCGACTGGCCGACCGGCCCGCTGCCGCGGGTACGCATCGACGCCGCCGTCCCGCCCGCCGGCGAGCATGGTGACCGCGTGCGGAGGGCCCGTGGTCAACTCGCCGCACCGGACAATCCGTTACGCAAGGTGGTTTTGGCGCGCGCGTTGCGGTTGTCCGCCGACGGCCCGCTGGACGGACGAATGGTGCTGCGACGGTTGGTCGACGCCGACCCGACCGCCTACGGCTTCCTGACCGACCTGAGCGCTGCCGGCACCGACCACGCGGGAACGGCGCTGGTGGGCGCCAGCCCGGAATTGCTCGTCGCGCGATCCGGTGAACAGGTCATGTGCAGGCCGTTCGCCGGCTCGGCGCCCCGTTCGGCCGACCCCGACATCGACGCCGCCAATGGTGCCGCGCTGGCCGGGTCGGACAAGAACCGCCATGAGCATCGACTCGTGATCGACTCCATGCGTGCGGCGCTGGAACCACTGTGCGACGAGCTGACGATCGCGCCCGAACCGCAGCTGAGCCGCACCGCGGCGGTGTGGCACCTGTGCACCCCGATCGTCGGCCGCCTGCGCGATAAAGCAACGAGCGCAATCGATCTGGCGCTGGTGCTGCACCCGACGCCGGCGGTCGGCGGGGTGCCGACCGAGCAGGCGATCGCCCTGATCGCCGACTTGGAGGGTGACCGCGGCTTCTACGCCGGCGCCGTGGGCTGGTGCGATGCGCGCGGTGACGGCTACTGGGTAGTGTCGATCCGGTGCGCCGAGTTGTCGGCCGACCGCCGGACGGCGCTCGCCCGCGCCGGCGGCGGCATCGTTGCCGAATCCGATCCTGATGACGAAGTCGCGGAAACCACAACGAAATTCGCGACGATGCTGAATGCGCTGGGAGTGCAGCAGTGACCGAAACCATTCGCCGCGCCACCCGGGACGACATCGCCGACATCACCGCCATGATTCATGAACTCGCCGAGTTCGAGCGGGCCGCCGACGAGTGCTCTGTCACCGAAAAACAAATGGCCGCAGCACTTTTCGGCGATTCGCCGACCGTGCACGGACACGTCGCCGAATGTGACGGCCGGATCGCCGCGATGGCGCTGTGGTTCCTGAACTTCTCGACCTGGGACGGGGTGGCCGGAATCTACCTGGAGGACCTCTACGTGCGGCCGCCTTTTCGCCGCCGCGGCCTGGCCCGCGGGTTGCTGGCGGCACTCGCCCAGGAATGTGTGCGCAACGGCTACAGCCGCCTGTCGTGGGCGGTGCTCAACTGGAACACCGACGCGATCGCTCTCTACGACGGCGTGGGCGGGCGACCGCAGTCGCAGTGGACCACCTACCGGGTGTCCGGCGCGGAGCTGGCCGCGCTGGCCGGGCCCGGCTGATCGCGTCCGGCCGCCCACCGCACCGCCGAGCCACTGAACAGCAGGCCCAGCGTGATCAGCGCCACCAGCGCAACGGGGGTGCCGAACTCCGGCCGGTGTGAGCCGACCGCCAGATACCAGGCCACCGGCAGCAGCAGTAGCTGCGTGAAGACCGCCAGTCCACGGCCCCAGCGCCTGCCCTTGACCAGGGCGAGGCCACCCGCGAGCACCCCGGCCCCGATCACCGCGAACCAGGCCGCCGTGCCCAATCCGTTGACGACGTGCTGGTCGGCTCCCGCCAGGCTACGGACCACCAGGATCACCGATACCACCAGCCCCGCGGCTCCCTGGGCTGCGACGATGAAGCCGGCACGACGGACGGTGGACGGGGCGCGAGCGGTCACAGCGCCAGCGTAGTCAGGCGGTGCCGGCCGTCCCGAGATCGCGCTGAGGGCTGTGTCGGAACGCGGCATCGCGACCGTGGCGGCAATCTCGACGCGAAGACGCCCGCATAAGCTCAAGCATCATGCGTGCCATGTTGATCGTGAATCCGATTGCCACCACCATCACGCCGAGCAACCGCGAACTGGTGGCGCACGCACTCCAAAGCCGCCTTGATCTCACCATCGAACCCACCATGTATTCCGGTCACGCCGAAGAGCTCGGCCGCAAGGCCGTCGCCGAGGGGTTTGACCTGATCGTCGTCCACGGCGGGGACGGAACCGTCAACCAGGTGGTCAATGGCATGCTCGGCCGGCCGGGCGCCGCCCCGGCAGGACCGGTTCCGGCGCTGGGCATCATCCCCGGTGGTTCGGCGAACGTGCTGGCCAGGGCGCTGGGAATACCGCGCGACGCGTCCGGGGCGACCAACCAGCTCATCACGCTGCTGGACTCCTACGAACTGAACCACCAGTGGCGCCGCATCAGTCTGATCGACTGCGGCGAGATATACGCGCTGGTCAACGCCGGCATGGGGGTGGACGCGGAGGTGGTCCGGGCGGTCGAGGAGGAGCGGCGGAAGGGCCACAAGATCACGCCGATGCGCTACTGGCGAGTGGCGACCCCCGTGTCGGTGAGGTTCAGTCGCCGCGAACCGAACCTCATCCTGGAAAGGCCCGATCACCCGCCGGTTTCCGGGGTGCACTTCGTCTGGGTCTCCAACACCAGCCCATGGACCTACAGCGACGACCGGCCGATGGTCACCAACCCCGGTTGTAGCTTCGAGTCCGGGCTGGGGCTGTTCGCGCTCACCAGCATGAAGCTCATTCCGACCGTGCGACTGCTGCGTCAGCTGCTCGCCAAGCGGCCCAAGCTGAACGCCAAGCAGCTCATCCGTGACGACGACGTGAGCGAGGTGCGCGTCACCGCGATGGCCAATCCGGCCGCATGCCAGTACGACGGCGAGTACCTTGGGCTGCGCGAGTCAATGACGTTTCGCTCCGTCCCAGGCGCCTTAGCGGTGGTAGCACCGCCGCCGAATAGGCCCTGACCTGCACAAATCGAAGATGTGACAACTCCGCGACAAAACTGTGGGGCGAAATTTGCCCGGTAGTGTAGTACAACGGAGTAAGGGCTTGTGTAAGAGTTCGATGAAGTGAGATACCCCACGGGCCCGCGTAACACTATTGACATCTGTTGAGCCTGTGAAACGATCAAAAGGTTGCATGCAGAAATATGCAGAGGTACGGAAACCTTTCTTGCGCACGCTCAACAGCCAAGAAGAAAATGCCCGTGCGCATTGCTGCGCACTTAGTGAGGAGTAGCAACTAATGGATTGGCGCCACAGGGCGGTCTGCCGTGACGAGGATCCGGAGCTGTTCTTCCCGGTGGGGAACAGCGGCCCGGCACTCGCGCAGATCGCTGACGCGAAACTGGTCTGTAATCGGTGTCCGGTGACCACAGAGTGTCTCGGATGGGCTCTGAATACTGGCCAGGACTCGGGCGTCTGGGGCGGGATGAGCGAAGACGAGCGGCGCGCACTCAAGCGTCGCAACGCCCGGACGAAGGCCCGCAGCGGAGTCTGACAACTCAGCAAGCAGCTTTACGGCCCCGATCAATTCGGGGCCGTATTGCTGTGCACTCATACCAGTAGCCTGCCCATTCGGCCGATCGGAACCCGCAGCACCACATCGGTGCCGCGATCGGCGCCTTCCCGCATCCCCAACGTCCCGTCGAGCTCCGCGGACACCAGCGTCCGCACGATCTGCAGCCCCAGGCTGTCCGACTTCTCCAAGCTGAACCCGTCTGGCAGACCACGCCCGTCGTCGTGTACAACCACGTCCAGCCAGCGCGCCGAGCGCTCCGCGCGGATGGTCACCGACCCGCCGGCGGCCGACGGATCGAACGCGTGCTCGATCGCGTTCTGCACCAGTTCGGTGATCACCATGATCAGGGCCGTCGCACGGTCGGAATCCAGCACACCCAGGTCGCCGACCCGGTTGATCCGGATTGGCCGGTCCACCGAAGCGACGTCGTTCATGATCGGCAGGATCCGGTCGATCACCTCGTCCAGATTGACCTGCTCGTCCACCGACATCGACAGCGCGTCGTGGACCAGCGCGATCGACGACACCCGGCGCACCGACTCGATCAGGGCCTCGCGCCCCTCGGCGTTGACGGTCCGGCGGGCCTGTAGCCGCAGCAACGCCGCCACGGTCTGCAGGTTGTTCTTCACCCGGTGGTGAATCTCGCGGATGGTGGCGTCCTTGGAAATCAGCGCGCGGTCCCGCCGCTTCACCTCTGTGACGTCGCGGATGAGTATCGCGGCACCGACGTTCTCCCCGTGGACCACCAACGGCAGCGTCCGCAGCAGCACGGTGGCTCCGCCGGCGTCCACCTCCATGCGCATGCTCGACCCACCCGCCAGCAGGTTGAGCACGTGTTCAGCCACCTCCTGCGCCTCGAACGGGTCGGAGATGAGCGGCCGGGTGACCTTGATGAGGTTGTGGCCCTCCAATTCACTCGTCAGCCCCATCCGGTGGTAGGCCGACAACGCATTGGGGCTGGCGTAGGCGACGACCCCCTCGACGTCGAGCCGGATGAATCCGTCACCGGCGCGCGGGGTCGAGCGCGACATGGCGACGTCGCCGACGTCGGGGAAGGTGCCCTCGGCGATCATGTGCAGCAGATCGACGGCACACTCGCGGTATGCGGTTTCCAGGTGGCCCGACATGCGCTGCGCGGCCAGCTCCGTCTGATGCTGGGTGAGCACCGACACCACCTGCCCGCCATAGCGGACCGGGGACGCCGCGATGTTGGGGCCCGGCAGCTGCCACGAATGTTGTTCGTAGGCTTCACTTTCCTGGATCGCGACGCTGCAGGTGAAGGTGTCGGCTACCAGCGGCAGCCGGTCGGCCGAGACGACGCTGCCTACCGCGTCGGTCTGCAGGACCGTAGGCGCGGTGTTGGGCCGGCACTGGGCCACGCACACCAGCATCCCGTCGTCGCGGCGCACCCACATCAGATAGTCGGCGAACGACAGGTCGGCCAGCAGCTGCCACTCCCCCACCACCGCATGCAGGTGGTCGACGGCGTTGCCGGGCAGCACGGTGTGCTCGGCGAGCAGATTACCGAGAGTCGACATGCAGGTAGGGGACGCCTAACGGGCTAGCTGATCACGGCGATGAGGTCGCCGGCCTGAATGACGTCCCCGACGGCCACACTGACCTGGCTGATGGTTCCGGCGACCTCGGCCAGAACCGGAATCTCCATCTTCATGGATTCCAGCAGCACCACGACGTCGCCCTGGCCGATTTGGTCGCCTTCGTTGACCACGACTTCGAGCACGCTGGCCACGATCTCGGCGCGAACCTCCTCGGACATCATCACCCCACTCGTATCGGCCCGATTCTGCGTATATCGAACCATAAGGCCGCCCGGGGTGGCGGCGCGCGGGCTGATGAAGGCGCGTCGCCGGTCGCATGAGACACTGGACCGCAATCCGGCGGCTCCTGAGCCGCCCAGCATCGGCGATTTCAGACGGAACGGGGTTCGATATGGCCAAGCGTGGCCGCAAGAAGCGTGACCGGAAGCACAGCAAGGCCAACCACGGCAAGCGACCCAACGCTTAATTCTCAGGACTGAAATTCTCCGCGGACGATGGTGGTCCGCCGGATCTCCAGCCGCAGACGCTCCCGCAGGCTGTCGGGCGCCTTCTCACCACTGCATTTGGTGGCGATCAACGCCTTGATCCGCTCCTCGATGCCGTAGTGCTGGAAACAGCCGGGACAAGCCTCGAGATGGCGGCGCAGGCTTTCCTTCTTCTCCGGGGTGCATTCACCATCGAGCAGCGTCCACACCTCGGCAATCACTTCGGCACAACCGAAGGCACCGTGGTCGTCGTGTTCGCTGGGCCGGCCGCAGGACTCACTCATGACGACACCTCCTCGTGTGCCTGCTCACCGCGGTTGAAACCACGTTCCTTGGCCACGTCGGCCAGCAGCTCTCGCAGCTGACGTCGGCCTCTGTGCAGCCGGGACATCACGGTGCCGATCGGCGTCCCCATGATCTCGGCGATCTCTTTATACGGAAAACCTTCGACGTCCGCGTAGTAAACGGCCATCCGGAATTCTTCCGGCAGCGCCTGCAGCGCCTCTTTGATCTCGGTATCCGGCAGCGCCTCCAGCGCCTCGACCTCGGCCGACCGCAATCCGGTGGAGGTGTGCTCGGCATTGGCCGCCAGCTGCCAGTCGGTGATCTCCTCGGTCGGATACTCCGACGGCTGCCGCTGCTTCTTGCGGTAGCTGTTGATGTAGGTGTTGGTCAGGATTCGGTAGAGCCACGCCTTCAAGTTGGTGCCCGCGCGGAACGAACGGAAGCCCGCGTACGCCTTCACCATCGTCTCCTGCAACAGGTCCTCGGCGTCGGCAGGGTTACGGGTCATGCGCAGCGCGCCGCCGTAGAGCTGGTCGAGCAGCGGAATCGCGTCGCGCTCGAAGCGAGCGGTCAGCTCCGCGTCGGTTTCGGCGTGCCCGGGCGGCTCAACCTCGGGTACGGCCATGCCGTCGATGTCGGCCATCTTGATTAACACGGTCCCTTCGATTGCGGCGTCACCGGAGCGCGCAATCGACGCCGCCGGAATCGCAAGGAAGCGATCCAACCGCTCCGCACCCAACAGGCTCGTCGCAGTTGACACCGAACTCCCTCCTTCAATCTAAAGGCCACCCCCGGGCCGTGCAGTCACCGCCTCTCACAACGGCAATTTCGGGTGAGCTATTTCCGGGCCCCGATCCCGCGGTCGGGGCCGATGGAACATGGCGTTAATGTGACGGCCATGTCCCTTAACGGCAAGACCATGTTCATCTCCGGCGCCAGCCGCGGTATCGGCCTGGCGATCGCCAAACGTGCCGCTCAAGACGGCGCCAACATCGCCCTGATCGCCAAGACCGCCGAGCCGCACCCGAAGCTGCCCGGCACCGTGTACACCGCCGCCAAGGAGTTGGAGGAAGCGGGCGGCCAGGCCCTGCCGATCGTCGGTGACGTCCGGGACCCCGAGTCGGTCGAGTCCGCCGTTGCCAAGACCGTCGAGCAGTTCGGCGGCATCGACATCTGCGTCAACAACGCCTCGGCCATCAACCTGGGATCGATCCTCGATGTGCCGATGAAGCGCTTCGACCTGATGAACGGCATCCAGGTGCGCGGCACCTACGCCGTGTCACAGGCCTGCATCCCGCATCTCAAGGGCCGGGAGAACCCGCACATCCTGACGCTGTCGCCCCCGGTGCTGCTGGGCAAGGAGTGGCTGAAGCCGACTGCGTACATGATGGCCAAGTTCGGTATGACGTTGTGCGCCTTGGGTATTGCGGAGGAGATGCGCGAAGAGGGCATCGCGTCGAACACCCTGTGGCCGCGCACCCTGGTTGCCACCGCCGCGGTGCAGAACCTGCTCGGCGGCGACGAGGCGATGGCGCGGGCCCGCAAGCCCGAGGTGTACTCCGACGCCGCCTACGTCATACTGAACAAGCCGTCGCGGGAATACACCGGCAACATGGCGCTGTGCGAGGACGTCCTGCTGGAGTCCGGCGTCACCGACCTGTCGGTCTATGACTGCGTACCCGGCGGGAAGCTCGGCGTCGACTTCTGGGTGGACGGCGTCAACCCGCCGGGGTACGTCCAGCCCTGACGTGGCCGCCGCACCGACCCCTGGCATCGCGGCGTTGGTGAAAGCCGGTGTAGCGCACGAGCTTCGGCAATTCGACGCGGTGACCGACCTGTCCGACGGTACCGGCATCGCACCCGGGCAGGTCTTCAAGACGCTGATCGTCGCGCTGCCCCGGGAGTTGGCGGTGGCCGTCGTGCCGGTGCCGTCGAAGCTGTCCCTGAAGGCGGCCGCGGCTGCTTTCGGTGTACCCAGGGCCGCGATGGCCGAACCCGTGGCAGCCGAGCGCTCCACCGGCTACGTGGTGGGTGGGATCTCCCCGTTCGGTCAGCGCAAGCGGTTGCGGACGGCGGTGGACACCTCGGCGTTGCAATGGGATCAGGTGTTGTGCAGCGCGGGCAGGCGGCACTGGGACGTGATGGTGGCCCCGCAGGATCTGATCCGGTTAACGGATGCGATCACCTGGGACTTGGTTGCGCGAGCTTAGGAATTCCTCGATGACCGGCGCCAACTCGGCCGCGTTGTGCACCAGGTCGATGTGCCCGCCGTCGTGCAAATGCAGACGCGAATGGGGCAGCAGCGTGTTGAGGATGTGGGCGTTGACCACCGGGATGATCGGATCGTCCGTGCCGGCCACGATCAACGTCTCCTGGCGCACCGCGCGCAGCGCGAACACGCTGGTCCACACCGAACCCGCGAGCAGCTGGTGCAGATAACCCACCTTCGACCCGGCATGTAACTGCCGCACGAACAGTCGCGCCACGTCCTCACCGTGCGCCCGGACCGTACCTCCGTAGAGTTCGCCGGCTATGGACGCCGCGTATCCGGGATCGGAAAAGCGGCGTGGTGTCAGCATTTTCGCCAGTACCCGCGGATGGGCCGGCACCATCACCGCACCGGTGCCGGTGGCCACCAGGACCAGTCGCCGGCAGCGGCGGGGATTCTGGAAGGCGAACTGCTGGGCCAGTGCCCCGCCCCAGGACAGGCCCAGGACGTCCACCGCGCCGATGCCTAGCTTGGTCAGCACCCGGCCGAGTACCCACGCGAGGTAGGGAAACCCATAGGGCAGCGGCGATCTCGGTGATCCCCCGGTGCCCGGCACGTCGAATCTGATCACCGGACATCGCAACTGCTCCACGAACGGGTCCAGCACTTCCAGGCTGGCGCCGATGCCGTTGCACAGCACCAGCGGCACCCCGGTTCCGGGCCGCACTTCGACCCGGATCCGTTGACCGCACGCCGCGACGTAGTGGCTCACTGCTGCATCACATAAGTCCCCGGCGCCGGCCCTAGCGGCGGAAATCCCTCTCCACCAAGTGCTTTGGGTGCGTCAACTTCCGGGCCGCTGCGCTCGGCAAGCCAGCCCACGTAGTCCGGCCACCACGAGCCGGCCGACTTGTGAGCGGAGTCCAGCCACTGTTGCGGATCGTCCACATCGACCGGTCCGGTCCGGAACGACGCCTTCGGATTGCCGGGCGGGTTGACCAGTGCCGCGATGTGACCGCTGGTGGACAGCACGTAGCGGTTGTCCTTGCCGCCCAACAGGCGGGCGCTGCGGTAGGTGGCCTGCCAGGGCGAGATGTGATCGGCGACCCCGCCGACGACGTAGGCGTCATTGGTGACCTTCGCCAGATCCACCGGAGTGCCCAGCATGCTCACGCCGCCCGGTTCGACCAACGCGTTGCGCATCCCCATCAGCACCATGTCGCGATGCAGGGCCGCGGTCATCCGGGTGGTGTCGGCGTTCCAGAACAGCACATCGAATGGGGCCGGTTTGCGGCCCTGCACGTAGTTGTTCACCACATACCGCCATACCAGGTCGGTGGGCCGCAACCAGGCGAACATCTCCGCCATGGCGCGCCCGTCGAGGTAACCCTTCTTGTCCGAGGCCCGGATCGCGGCCTGCGCCGCCCGCTCACTCATCGCCGCGGCGGCGAAGCCGGCCCGAGTCTCATCCAGCACGGTAACCGCCAACGCCAGGCCGGCGATGCGATCGGCCTCGCCGATCTCGGCCAGGTGGGCCGCCGTCATGGCGGCGAGAATGCCGCCCGAGCAGGTGGCGAACAGGTGCGCGTTGTCGCTTCCGGCGATCTTCCGCACCGCGTCCAGCGCCGCCACGATCGCTCCACCGTACGCGTCGAATCCCCAATCCCGATGGCGCGCTTGCGGATTGCGCCACGAGATGACGAAGACCTGCTGGCCCTGCTGCACGAAGTACTCGATCATGCTGCGCCCCGGCGCGATGTCCATCACGTAGTACTTGTTGATCACCGGCGGCACCAGCAGCAACGGGATGGCTCGCACCTTCGCGGTCTGCGGGGCGTACTGAATCAGCTCGAACATCGACGTCCGGGCCACCACGGCTCCTGTGGTGACGGCGATATTCTCCCCCACCGCGAAGGCGTCCGGCTCGACCATGGCCGGCACCCGCGGCTGCGACAGCATGTCACGGGCAAAGGCTTTGGCGCCGCGCACCGCGCTGAGCCCGCCGGTGTCGATCAGCGCCTTCCAGCCCAGCGGGCTGATCAGCGGGTTGTTGCTGGGCGCCAGGCCCTCCACCACATTGTCGACGACGAACTGCATCTTCTCGGCGTCACGCCAGTCCAGACCGGCGTCGGCGATGAGTCCCTCGGCCGTCTCGGCGGCCGCGAGGTACGCCTGCATGACCCGGTGCAGTACCGGATTCTGTTGCCATGCCGGATCGGTGAAGCGCTTGTCAGCCCGCGCCGGGGCGCGGTGTGAGCGGCCCGCGACGATAGTGCCGAGCTCGCGGGTCAACGCGCCCGCGCGCCCGGCGACCGCGCCGGGCTGCTTGGCCAGATTCGCGCCCAACCGGCTCCACGTGGAGTCGGGCATCATCCGGTGCAAGAGCGGCCGGGTCGCACTGGTCAGCAGCAGGTCCAACGGTGCGGCGAGTTCGTCGGGTCTGGTCGGGGTTGCCATGTCACGTGCTTTCGGTTGTCGGAACGGTGATTTCGCGCTTGAGCACCTTGCCGGTCGGACCCTTGGGAAGGGCGTCGACCAGCCAGATGCGACGCGGATATTTGTAGGCGGCCACGCGGGCCTTGACATACTCGCGGAGTTCGTCGGCGTCGACGGTCGCGTTCTTCTTCAGCGCGACGGCAGCGCCGACGTCCTCGCCGAGTTCATCGTGGGGCACGCCGATGACGGCGGCCTCGGCCACGGCCGGGTGCTCGTAGAGCACTTCCTCGATCTCGCGCGGGTACACGTTGTAGCCGCCGCGGATGATCATGTCCTTGGTGCGGTCGACGATGTAGAAGTAGCCGTCGTCGTCGACGCGTCCGACGTCCCCGGTGGAGAACCATCCGTCCGGCGAGATAGCGGCTTCGGTGGCGTCGGGCATGTTCCAGTAACCCTTCATCACGTTGTGCCCGCGGATCTGGATCTCGCCGGGCTCACCTTGAGCCACCTCGGCGCCGCTGGGGTCCACCACCCGCATCTCGACGCCCTCGACCGGGGTGCCGATCGATCCGGGCTTGCGTGGTCGGTCCGGGTGATTGAAGGACGCCACGGGCGAGGTCTCCGACAGTCCGTAGCCTTCCAGGATCACGCATCCGAAGGTCTCCTCGAAGTCGGCGAGCACCTGCACCGGCAACGACGCACCACCCGATGCGCACACTCGTAACGTCCGGGTGGACTGTTTTACGGACTCGTCGGCGGCGCCGAGCAGCGCCGAATACATCGTCGGCACACCCTGGAACAGCGTGACGGCGTCCCGCTCGATCACCTCGAGCGCCTTGCGCGGCTCGAATCGCGGGATGAGCGTCAGCGTCGCACCGGCGAGGATGGACCCATTGAGGCCGCAGGTCAGGCCGAACACATGGAACAGCGGCAGGCAGCCCATCACCACGTCATCCGGCCCGATCTGCAGCAGCGTGCGCACGCTGACCTCGACGTTGCGGCGCAGGTTGCCGTGAGTCAGCATGGCGCCCTTGGGTTTTCCGGTGGTTCCCGACGTGTGCAGAATGACCGCGACGTCGTCGTCGGCGCGTTCGGCCGGGGCCTCCCGCGCGGGCAGGTCTGCGGTCAACTCGGCCAGCGCGGCATCATCGACCAACCAGCACTGGGCGCCCGCCTCGTCGGCGCCGGCGGTCGCCTCCTCGGCGAACAGCGGTGTGGCGAACAGCGCCGTGGCGCCGCTGTTGGACAGGTAGTAGGTCACCTCGCGGGATTTCAGCAACGGATTCATCGGCACCGCGACGGCCCCGCGATAGAAGATGCCGTACAACGCCATAGCGAATGCGGGTGTGTTGGGCAGCATGACACCCACCCGGTCGCCGGGCTGGATTCCGGCCCGCTCCAGCAGTGTCGCCACCCTGGATGCGGCGGCGTCCAGTTCGGCGTAGGTCAGCGCCACGTCGTCGCAGCGCAGCGCAATGCGGTCGGGGTGGCGGTCTTTCGAGGCGATGAGGTTGGCGCTCAGGGCGGTCACTGTCTGCTCCAGATGGTGGTCGAAGTGGTTTCCATGGTGGCGGTGACCATATACAGATCCTTTGTCTCCCGGAGACAAAAACACGCCTTAGGTTCATTGTCTGGAGACATCCCGCCGGCGGCGGGGGCGCCGTAATTTCAGTGCCGGCGCAGCGTGGCGCTGTCAAATGTTCAGCGCATCAATTGAGTTGAAGAAACGGGCGACCCCATGGCTTACGTGACCATTCTCGGATTACTTGTAATGATGCTTCTTCCGGTGCTGGTGCCGGCCGTCATCACACTGGTACATGCCCTTACCGAGCCCGGTTCCTGATCGGGCCTACTTCGGCTGCAGCACCGCGGCGCCGTACCAGTGGCAGGCGAGCAACGCCAGCTCGACTTCGAGCCGGTCGGTCTCGATATCGCGACCGCGCCGGTCGACGGCGCGGCCGACTCGGTACTTCACCGTGTTGAAGTGCATGTTGAGTTGCTCAGCGGCGGCCTTGTAGCTGGAGCCGCAGGACAGGAACACCCGTAGTGTTTCGCGCAGCCGCTCGTCGTTGTCGTCGTCGGTGGCCAGCCCTCCGAGCACTCCGCCCACCCAATCCCGGGTGCCGGCGACATCGCCGCTGAGCCGGGCCACCACCGACAGGCCGGGGTCGCTGGCCGCAACGACGTTGGGCGACAGGCAGTCCCGGATGACGGCGACGCCACGTGTCTGCTCGGCCGCGCGGTGGGAGCGGCGGAACCCGTCGATACCGCCCGCCACAGTCCCGATCGCCACGCTCGGCGGGTCCGAACGGCACGAGGCGAACCGGCGTACCTTCTCGACGGCACCCTCGGTCGCCGCGCGATAGGGCAACCAGCCCCACCCACAGCTGCGGTCGGCGGCGACGAACAACGGCACGGCATCGGCACCTGCGGATTCGGCCAGATCGCGCAAAAACCGTTGCAGCCGTGGGACTTCGTCGTCGCGCTGGTCCGGGTACCAGAGGATCACCGCGAGGTGATGCCAGCGCAGCGGGTAGCGGATCGACGTGGTTGCCGCGTCGACGTCGACGTTGCTGGTCGCGGCCAGAATCTCACGCACCCGCACGCCGCGCAGGCTGCTCTGGTTTTCCAGCCAGCGCTCACGCTCGTCCTCGTAGACGACGACGACCTGCTGCGAGATCCAGTCGATGTACTCGAAGATCTCGAGACTCATCGCCTCGATCACCGCTACGCGCATCGGTTCGGGGATGTCCGTCGCCCGCAGCTCAGCGAAGATCAGCTCGTTGATCCGGCGCTGACCGAGACGGTAGGCACGCACCAGCGCGTTGATGGGCGCCCCGTACTGTGCCACGCGGCGCGCGTACTCCAGTGCCGCGGTGGGCGCCTCGACACGTTCGACCGGAATGTGGTACCGCAGCGCGTGCAACATCGTGTCGACATTGCCTTCGATGCTGGCCCCGAGCATCTCCGTGATTCGGGGGTCGCGCCGCAGGTCGGAAATCTGATTGTCGAGAAAGCGGCGTATGTCGGATGCCACCACACCCAGCCGTTCGTGCAGCCGGGTGGCGACCTCGGCGACGTAGCGCTGCACTTGCGCGCCGGTGCCGGTTTCGTCCACGACGTCGACGTTAGACCCCGGGATTGTCTTGCGGCGATAACCCGATCGCCCGGCTTCGTCGCTCAACGACGGTGGCCGGGACCCCCACCACCTCCGCGGGACGGGTCAGGCGAATTGGCGGGTCGGCGTGATCGGTCCCCAAACCCCGAGGGAGACCAGATCTCCCGCGAGTTGCTGGTACTGCTGGGGCGCAATGAACTGGTCGCGCGTCAGGACGTAGCCGCTGAACCCCGTGGGATCGCTGACCAGTACCCAGCTGTAGTCGGGCGCGCGCGCGATGATGATGTAGTTGCCTGTCGGTGCGCTGAGGCTGAATGGCAGTTTGAACGGCAGGAAGCTGACGTCCAGCGCCGTGTTGGTGGCGTTGAGCGGCACCGCGGACCCGACGATCGACGACAGCGGGCCGTTGTCGAAGAAGTAGTTCCCCGAATTCTGGACGCGGATCGTGCCGTCGGGGTTGAGGCTGTATGTCGCCTTGGTGTTCACCAGGCCGAGCGAGAAGAACTGTTTGACGCTGCCCTGCTCGTAGTAGGTGCCGGCGAACTGGGCTGGATCGACGGGCACCGATGAGGGCACCGGCCGCGGGCCGAAGATCGGCGGGAGGTTCAGTGCGGCGGTGCCCGCCTGCAGGTGGCGGACGATCGCGGTCTCGGCGGCCGCGTACTGCTGGCCGGCGTTGGCCAGCGCCTGCACGAACAGGTTCTGGAACGACGCAGCCTTCGCGCCGAGGGCTGCGAAGGCCCGCCCGTGCCCGGAGAACAGCTCGGCGATCGCGGCGGACACTTCGTCCCCGGCCGCGGCCACCACCGATGTGGTCGCCGGTGCCGCCGCCGCATAGGCCCGGTCGAGCGCCGCGCCAACACCAGCTACGTCTTGCGCCGTGGCCGCCACCACCTCGGGCGACACAATCACGGCAGCATTCACCGCAGACAATGACTTTCTCCCTACCGTCGATGAGCCCCGTGTGTCCGGCCCACGATAGCGGAGGATGCCGGGGACTGTCCGCGGTTCAACCAGGCGCACCGCAGCGGTGCGGGCGGCACCAGGTCGACAAGCAAGCCGAATCACCCTGCGTCACGTGGCCCGACCACCTCGGCTACCGGTAGCTGAAGAAACCCTCGCCCGTCTTGACGCCGAGCTTGCCCGCATCGACATAGGACTGCAGCAGGTCCCGTACTCCGGCTGGCAGATGCGGAAATTCCTGGGCGTAGTTGTTCTCGATGTCGAGCACCACGTCCAGGCCGACGAGGTCCATCATCTGGAACGGGCCGACCGGGAAGCCGAAGTTGACCTTCCAAATTCCGTCGACGTCTTCGGGACGCGCCACCCCTTCGGCGACGACGGCGATGCACTCGCGCTTGATAGCGGCCCAGACCCGGTTGAAGATGAACCCGGTGCACTCCTTGCGGGCTTCGAAGGGATGCACTCCGAATTCGGGGAGCACGGCCCGCAGCGTGTCGAGCAGACCACGGTCGGTCTGGCCGTCTGACATCAGTTCCAGAGCGTTGAACTGCGGCGGCATATTGAAGTGCGTGTTGCACAGCCGGGTTTTGTCGCGGATGTTGTCGGCCATCAGCCGTGACGGGAACGACGACGAGTTGGTGCCGAAGATGGTGTCCGGCCCTGCGGCCCGGTCGATTTCCCCCCAGAGCGGGATCTTGATGTCGAGCCGCTCGGGTACCGACTCGACGGCAAGCCAGGCGCCCTGCAGCGCCTCCTCGAAAGTCGTGGCGCCGACCGCATGGCCCAACTCGCCAAAGCCCCTGTCGGATAACAACTTCGGTAGATTCTCCGTTACGTACTGGGTGGCCTCGGCGCGCTGTTCGGCACGTCGCGCGTAGATCCGCACCGTTCCGCCGCGACTGGCCATCATCAGCGCGATGCGGCGACCCAACGTGCCCGCGCCGATCACCGCAACGGGACGGTCCTGGATCTCTTCGAAGGTGTGGGTGTACTTGCCGGTCACATATGCATGCTAGGTCGCCGGGCAACGCCTACGATGCCGACCATGCCCACGCAAGAAGAGCTCAACAACGTCGTAGCAAACCTGAGTGCGCGCGTTGCGGCGGTGGAGAGGTCGCAGGCCGACTACCGCTCGATGATTGATGCGATCAAGGCCTTCGGGGACACCCAGCAATTGCTGGCCGACGTGCTCCGGTCCAATATCAGCGAGATGAGATCCACAGCCGACGACTCCAATCAGCGCATCCGCACCCTGGAAGCGTCCGTGGCCACGATCGTGGGGCTGCTCGGGCAGTCGCTGCAACGCTGATTGTCTACAACAGCGTCATCTGCCCCGGTTCCGGCTCGGCCGGCTCCAGCAACTCAGGCCCGTTGTTGCGGATGTTGTTGACCAATTTCGACACTTCGCGCAGCTCGATGTCGCGCACGTCCGGCGGGCGGGCCAGCAAATCGGGATCCAGTGGCACATCGGGGTCCAACCAGGCATCCCAGTCGCCCTCGCCGAGCATCAACGGCATCCGGTCGTGAATCTCGGCCAGCTCGCCGACGGCGTCGGTGGTGATGATGGTGCAACTCAGCAACGGCTTGGCCTCCTTGTCAGACTTCCACACCGACCACAGACCGGCGGCGAACAGCGGTTCGCCGTCCCGGCGGTACATGAAGAAGGGTGTCTTGCCCGCCTTCTTGGCCGTCCCACCGTCAGGATTGGCGCGCCATTCGTAGTAGCCGTCCATCGGCACCAGGCAGCGCTTGCTCTTGGCCGAGGCCCGGAAGGCCGGCGAGGTGGCGACCTTGTCGGCGCGCGCGTTGATCAACAGCGGGCCTTTGGTATCCGGCGCGCCGTCCGGACCCGCCTTGACCCAGGGCGGCAGCAGGCCCCACCGCATCAGCCGCACCCGGCGGGTGGCCTGGTCGTCGGGCTCGTCGTGGCGGGTCACCACGGTTGCGATCGCAGTGGTCGGAGCCACGTTGTAGTTGGGCTCCGACCCGCGGTCGCCCGCGCCCGTGGCCTCGTCGATGGCCTTGATCTTCTCGGCCAGCAGCGCCGGATCGGTGGTGACCGCGAAACGTCCACACATATGGTCCATGTTGGCAGAGACGCCCGACACGGGATGATGGACCGGTGAGCGCATGGCAGGCCCCGTCCACACCGGCACCGGTGCACGCGACCGTGACCGTTCCGGGCTCCAAATCCCAGACCAACCGCACGCTGATACTGGCCGCGCTGGCGGCCGCGCAAGGCCTGGGGTCCCCGGGCTCGCCCAGGGGAGGCACATCCACCATCACCGGCGCACTGCGCAGCCGTGACACCGATTTGATGATCGGTGCGCTGCGCACACTCGGCCTGCGTGTCGAGGGCACCGGATCCGACCTGACCGTCGGCGGCCGCATCGCCCCCGAACCGGATGCGCGGGTCGACTGCGGACTGGCCGGCACCGTCCTGCGCTTTGTGCCCCCGCTGGCCGCGTTGGCTGACGCCCCGGTCACCTTCGACGGCGACGAGCAGGCGCGCGCCCGGCCGATCGCCCCACTGCTCGACGCGCTGCGCGGACTGGGTGTGCCGGTGGACGGGTCGGGGTTGCCGTTCCGGGTGCTGGGCAGCGGCACGGTGTCCGGCGGCACCGTGGCCATCGACGCCTCGGCGTCCTCACAGTTCGTCTCCGGGCTGTTGCTGTCCGGCGCGTCGTTCACCGAGGGCTTGACGGTGCAACACACCGGCGGGCCGCTGCCGTCGGCGCCGCATATCGCGATGACGGTGGCGATGCTGCGCCAGGCGGGTGTCGTCGTCGACGACACGGCCGCCAACCGCTGGCAGATACGTCCGGGCGTGGTTCAGGCCCGGCACTGGGAGGTCGAACCGGATCTGACCAACGCGGTGGCGTTCCTTGCCGCCGCCGTAGTGACCGGCGGGACGGTCCGGATCACCGGCTGGCCGCAGCACAGCGTGCAGCCCGCCGGACATATCCTTGACGTCTTGAAGAAGACGGATGCTGTTGTCACACAAGATGACTCGGTTCTGCAGGTGCGAGGAAAGACCGGGTACGACGGGTTTGAGGTCGACCTGAGCGACGTGGGTGAGCTGACCCCGACGGTAGCGGTGTTGGCCGCGCTGGCAGCGCCGGGCGCCACATCCCGGTTGACGGGCATCGCGCATCTGCGCGGACACGAAACCGACCGGCTGGCCGCGCTGAGCACCGAGATCAATCGCGTGGGCGGCGACTGCCGGGAAACCGAGGACGGCCTGGTGATCACCGCGACACCGCTGCAGCCCGCTCTGTGGCACGCCTACGCCGACCACCGGATGGCGATGGCGGGTGCCATCATCGGGTTGCGGGTTCCCGGCGTGGAGGTCGACGACATCGCCGCCACCACCAAGACACTGCCGGAGTTTCCGCAGCTGTGGTCCCAGATGGTCGAGGGGACCGCCGGTTGAGGGAATACGACGAGTCCGACGTCAAGGTCCGCTCCGGCAAGAGGACGCGGCCCCGGACGAAGACCCGTCCGCAACACGCCGACGCCGAGTCCGCCATGGTGGTGAGCGTCGACCGCGGCCGCTGGGGATGCGTGCTGGGCGGGGACCCCGGACGCCGAGTCGTCGCCATGCGCGCCCGTGAACTCGGCCGCACCCCGATCGTCGTCGGCGACGACGTCGACATCGTCGGTGACCTGTCCGGGCGAACCGACACCCTGGCCCGCATCGTCCGGCGAGGGCCCCGGCGAACGGTGTTGCGGCGCACCGCCGATGACACCGACCCGACCGAACGGGTGGTGGTCGCCAACGCCGACCAGCTGCTGATGGTGGTGGCCCTGGCCGACCCGCCGCCTCGCACCGGTCTGGTGGACCGTGCGCTGATCGCCGCGTACACCGGAGGCTTGCACCCGATCCTGTGCCTGACCAAGACCGACCTTGCCCCGCCCGAACCGTTCGCCGAGCAGTTCGTCGACCTGGACCTTACGGTGGTCGTCGCCGGTGTCGACGATCCGCTGCTGGCAGTGGCCGACCTGCTCGACCACAAGATCACCGTGCTGCTGGGACATTCCGGGGTGGGCAAGTCGACATTGGTGAATCGCCTTGTGCCACTGGCGGATCGGGCGGTCGGCGAAGTCACCGACATCGGCCGTGGTCGGCATACCTCCACACAGTCGGTGGCCCTGCCACTAGCCAATGGCGGCTGGGTGGTCGATACGCCCGGCATCCGCTCGTTCGGGCTCGCCCACATCAGACCCGACGACGTGCTGATGTCGTTCTCCGATCTTGCCGAGGCCATCGAGGACTGTCCGCGCGGCTGCGGGCACATGGGACCGCCGGCCGATCCCGAGTGCGCGCTGGATGCGCTCGCCGGGACGGCCCCGCGCCGCATCGCCGCCGCGCGACGGCTGCTGGCTGTGCTGCGCGAGAGTTGAACTCGCCAAGTATTTTTCCCTGACACTGGCATTAGGCCGGATAGAGGCGGATAATTTGCACGGCGGCAATGGGCTGACTGATCCGAGAGCCGACCATGGCTACTCCCTAGACCGGCCAAGACCTCGCGGCCGAAACATCCGGTACGCAAAACGGGAGTCAAAATGTCTGAGCAAGAACAGAACATCGAGGTCGTCAAGAGGGGCTACGACGCATTCAGCAGCGGTGACCTGGAAACGATGATGAGCCTGTTCGACGACAACATCGAGTGGGTCCAACCCGGCGATAGCGTGGTCAGCGGCACCTATCACGGCAAAGGTGAACTCGGCGAATACTTCAGGAAGCTGGGCGAGAAGACGACGACAATCAAGGCCCTTCGTTTCATCGCCGACGGCGACACGGTGGTTGTGCTCAGTGACGTCACCGTGGGCACCGAAGCAGGCCAAGGGGCAGAGGTATTCACCCTCCGTGACGGCAAGACGGTACGGGCACAGCTATTCGAAGACACCGCGTTGATGGAGCGGGTGTACGGCAAGAAGCAGACAGCGGCAGCAGAGTAGCGGGTCTGCTCGCTGGTGCCAGGTGCTCAGCGGACTTGACGCATGCCGAGTTCGTCGGGCGGCACCAGATGTCCTTCTGTACAACGCATTTCGACCTTGACATCGGCCCGGCAGCCCAGATGAGTGAGCCGCAGCTGCCGGTGCCGGCCAGGCAGGTGACGCTGACCCCACTGAAACAACGACCACACGACCGGCATGAACTCGATGCCGGATTCGGTGAGCACATACTCGTCGCGGCTGCGCTGCCCGGGCTCCCGGTAAGGCCGGCGCTGCAGAAGTCCGAGTTCGACGAGCTCGGCCAGCCGGGCCGACGTCGCGGCTTTGGTGATGCCCACCCGTCGGGCGAAGTCGTCGAACCGCGTGGTGCCGTAGTAGGCCTCGCGCATGATCAGCATCGCGGACTTGGTGCCGACCACGGCCATGGTCTTTTCGATCGCGCACTCCCCCACCGCCGACCACGAATCCCGATCGGCCAGCCGCCCCTGCAACATTGTCATGCACATCACCTCCGGTCTGGGTTGATTTCAGTATACCCAGGTGTTATAGCTGGGTATAGGCAGTAATACTTAGCTGTCAAAGACTCAAGGAGGAGCCATGACCCGTGACGCCGTGATCGTCGGCGCTGTTCGCACCCCCGTCGGCAAAGGCAAGGCCAACGGCGCGCTGCACGACGTCCTGCCGGCCGACCTGTTGGCGCACAGCCTGCGCGAGGTGGTCGCCCGCACCGGCGTCGACCCCGTACAGGTCGACGACGTCATTGCCGGCGCCGTTACCCAGGTGGGCGACCAGGCCGTGAACATTGCCCGTAATGCCTTGCTGGGAGCGGGCTTTCCGGAGTCGGTGCCCGGAACCACCGTCGACCGGCAGTGCGGCAGCAGCCAGCAGGCGATCAGTTTCGCGGCCCAGGGTGTCATCGCGGGCGCCTACGACATCGTCATCGCCGGTGGTGTGGAGTCGATGAGCCGGGTCCCGATGGGCACGTCGGTGTTGCCGGGCAGCAACCCGTTCGGCCAGGACATGGCGCGCCGCTACCCCGACGGGCTGGTACCGCAGGGCATCAGCGCGGAGTTGATCGCCGCGAAGTGGGGCTTCTCCCGCGCCCAGCTCGACGAGTTCTCCGCCGCCAGCCACGAGAAGGCCGCCCGCGCCACCAAAGAGGGGTTGTTCGACAACGAGCTCATCCCGATCGCGGGGCTGTCCACCGACGAGATCATCCGGCCCGGCACCACCGTGGACACCCTGGCCGGACTCAAGCCGGCGTTCTACAGCGAGGCCACGGCGGCGCGCTTCCCGCAGATCAACTGGCAGATCACTCCGGGCAACTCCTCGCCGCTGTCCGACGGCAGCGCGGCGGTGATGATCACCAGCAGCGACGTGGCCAAGAAGCTGGGCCTGCGGCCGCTCGCCCGCATCCACACGCCCACCGCGGTGGGCTCGGATCCGCTCTACATGCTGACCGGCGTGATCCCGGCGACCGAGCGGGTGCTGCAGCGCGCGGGGTTGACGCTGGCTGACATCGACCTGTTCGAGGTCAACGAGGCGTTCGCACCCGTGGTGCTGGCCTGGGCGCACGACACCGGGGCCGATCTGGCCAAGACCAACGTGCATGGCGGCGCCATCGCGATCGGGCACCCGCTGGGCGCCAGCGGCGCCCGCATCATGACCACTCTGGTTAACGCGCTGGAACAGCGCGGCGGGCGGTACGGTCTGCAGACGATGTGCGAGGGCGGCGGCATGGCCAACGCCACCATCATCGAACGGCTGGGGTGACCAGCCTATGTGCGTTTAACTTCGTTCTTGGCTTGGGTTGCGGCGTCATTGGATTGAGCGACGACCCACTGAGCCACGTCGTAGAGCTTCATGTTGGCGTGCTGGGAGGCAGAAATAAGCAGCTTGAAAGCCTGATCATCGTTGAGGCGGTCGCGGTTCATCAGAATGCCCTTGGCCATGCCGATTACGTCACGGGAGTTGAGTGCGATCTGCCACTCGGCCTGCTGGGTGGAACCAAGAAGTGCGATGGCGGCATGGGCGGCGAACAACTGGCCGATGACTTCCGAATCGGCATCAAAGGCCTTCGGCTGAGTGGAGTACAAATCCAATGAGCCCAATGTTCTGCCTTTGGTGAAGAGTCGATACCCGAGCATCGAATGGATTCCGTTGGCATGGGCGGCCCTGGCGAATTTGGGCCACCGCGTCTCAAGGGACATGTCGTCGACGCGGTAGGAGCGATGCTCGCGTAGAGCACTCAAGCAGGGGCCTTCGTTATATTCGTGCTCGAGATTGTTGACTCGGGTGACCAGATCGCTGGTCGCGCCGATGGTACGCAGTTCCCTTCCCTCCCACAACGACACCCCGCCAGCCTCGGCACCGGGGACCGTGTCGGTGACCGCTGAGACAATGCCCTCCACCGTGCGCTTCAGGTCCGGCTCGCCCTCCAGCGACCGGGCCATATCGCTGAGCGCCTGCGCCACACTGAGCGGCGGATTCTGTCCCGAGTCCGGATCTTGCAGTCCATGCTCTGACATGCGGTCCCCTCGGTCGTCTGAGCTCGATTGTTCATCCACCGACATCGCACCGCCATCGACTAAAGCCGTGTACTCGGAACATTACCTGCGCAGTCAGCACATCACGCTCGAAGAGGATATTCCGAGCCACCGCAACAGGGTCGGTCACCGGAATAGCGACATATACCTATCAAGTTGTCCCTGTCGACAGCCCGCAGGGGCGGACCGCTAAGTCGTGGAAGATTCGGGTGTAGATGGCAACGTCAACGGAGGAGAATTCAGCACCATGAATCCGATACTGGCCTGGGCGCAAAGCGCCAGCGGTGCCCGCATCGTGACCACGCTGGTCAACGCGCAGGAACGGCGCGGCGGACGGTACGGGCTGCAGACGTGCGAAGGCGGGACGGTCAACGTCACCATCATCGAACGGCTTGGTTGATGGCTGAGGAGATTTCGTTCGATGGCGTGCGGGTGCGTTACGACAGCACCAGGAGTTACGACGAGGTGGTGGCCGCGCTGCTGGCCGACATCGGCCGACAGCCGGTGCCGATTGAGGACATCATGGGCATGTCAGAGGACTGGGAATCGTTTCGGCGCAACGTCGAATCCTATGAGGGCCCAAGCGGTTTCATGCTGTTCGGGCTGATCGACCACGGCGCCTGGATCGCCAAGGCAGGTATCGAACGCCGGGCGCTGCGCGTCATACTCGGCAACCCGCTGATCGCGATCACCATGCTGCGCCACGACGTAACGGCCGGCCTGTTCGCACCGGTCGAAATGCTGGTCCTCGATGAGCCGGGTGGCAGCAGCTTGACCTACGTCAAACCATCGTCGCTGATGGTCGTCGATCCCAATCCCGAATTGCTCAGCGCTGCAGAGCAACTCGACGCCAAGCTGGCGGCGCTGGCAAGCAAGGTGACCGGCCCAGGTCAGGCCGCTGCCACGGACTCAGGTTCTCATGGCGGGTAATCCCACATTGCCGTTCCGAGACCCGTCGGACTGTAGGAGAAGTAGATCGGCCCTTGCAGGAAGGGGGTGACGCCGGTGTAGCTGACCTGCACTCCGAGGGCGGTGGAATACCAGCCGCCGGACGCCGAGGTGACGGGGGTTAGCGGGTTGGGACCGAACTGGAGTTGACCCGCAGGCTCGTTCATCAGGAATCCCTGATTGAGGACGCCGGGCAGGTCAAGCAGCGGCTGCCGAGACGCTGATCCACCGCACCCCCGACGCCCACCCCCATGTTCGCGCTGATGGCGTATTTCGGGTTCGACCAATCGGATTGGGCCCCTTCTCGGCGTTTGACGTGTAAGCGCCCGGATTCAGTCTTCGGGAGGCGCCGGTGTCGCGGGGTTCGGGCGCAAGGGCAGCCCGAGAATGCGCGCGGCGTCCTCGGGAGTGGCGACGGCACGGCCGGACTGTTCGCAGAGCTTGACGGCCTCGGCCACCAACTCGACATTGGTCGGGGTGCGGTCGCCGCGGTAGAACTCGAGTCCCAGGTGCAGGTGTCCGCCGCGTTCCAGCGCCAGCCTGGCCATCGGGCTGGCGCAGAGGTCACCGCCGACGACCGAGACCGCCCACGGAATGTCGCACCCCTCCAGCAGTTCCAGGTACGCATCCAGCGCGCGCTCGGTCGGAGGCAGTCCGAAAGGCGCTCCGAGGTAGCCGAGTTCGGTGGAGAAGTAGAGCTTGATCATGGCGCCCTGCGGCAACCGCCCCGCGCGCCACCAGGCCAGCGCGGCTCGCAGGAAGCCCGGCTCATAGATGGCCAGGCTCGGGCCCAGTCTCGCCTGGTGACAGATCTCGAAGGCGCGGCCGATCGTGTCAAAGGAGTTGCTGTAGACCAGATTTCCGGTGGGTATTCCGTCGGCGCCGGTGCCGCCGAGGTTGACGGACCCGGGGTCGGTGAGCCCTACGCGCAACCCGGCGGCGGCGAGCGGGATGAGGTGTTCGTAGGAGATGGAGAAGCCCTCGCCGAAGTGGATCGTCGGGTACAACAGGGCGTCGGGCCGGGCCGCGAGGATCGGTCGCCACGCTTCGAGATAGCGCTCGGCGGCCTGCTCCACGCTGAGGCCGTAGCGGTCGATGTGGTTGTGAATTATCGCCGCCCCCGCCTCGATGCAGGCCAATGCGTCGGCGGTGATCTCCGAAGGTTCAACCGGCACCTGGGGATTGGTCGCCTTCGGCGTTGCGCCGTTGATGGCGCACTCGATGATGACGGGGCCCACGTACTCAGAGCCAGCCGGTACGGGCGGCGGCCACCGGCTCGGCCGGTGACGGGGCCAGTTGCCCGTCGCGCACGCCGTCGAGCATCCGTTTGACGGTGGCGACGATCTCCGGCGCCGATGCCGCCAGGCCCGTGACATCGGCGTCGGTGACGTCGGCGACGTCGACGCCGGAACGCTCCAGCACGGCGGCCGGGTCGGCCAGCTGGCCCGCCAGCCAGGACACCGGGTCGGCGGACAACTCGGGCACGAAGTGCCGGCGTCCCGGCTCCCATCCGTCGAACCGGGGGTGGTGATGGGCGCGGTCCAGTGTTCCCGGCGGACTCTCGGTGGACCCGAAAAGATCCACCCGCCACACCGGCCGGTTGAAGGTGATCGGGATGCCGGCATAGATCGACCCCTGCGGGTCGGCCCGGTCGACCAGGCGGAGTTCCAATCGGACGCCCCGTTCCGGGGTTTCCTGACCGGTCATCGGGGACGGGTCGACGAAATACATGTCGCCGACAACCACACCCAGGGTTTCGAATCCGAACGCTGCCAGCACGCTATCGAGCGTAGTCCCGGTCACCGCGCAGTGCGCCGGGCGCACTCGCCGGGACCGCCGGGTTGACCGGGGCCACCGGCGCGACGCGGACGTAGGCGGCACCCAGGGGCGGTCGCCGGTCCGGCTCGCCCTTGTTCGGCCATAGCGACGCGGCGCGCTCGGCCAGCGCGGTGATGGTGAGCGACGGGTTCACGCCGAGATTCGCGGTGATGGTGGAGCCGTCGATCACATGCAACCCGGGGTGCCCGTGCATGCGGTGGTAGGGATCCACCACGCCGTCGGCCGGCGTTTCGCCGATCACGCAGCCACCGATGAAGTGTCCCGTCATCGGAATGTCGGCGAGATCAGCCCAGGCGCCGCCGGCGATTCCGTCCAGATGCTCGGCCGCCCGCCGGGCGACCTCGTGTCCGACCGGGATCCAGGTCGGGTTCGGCTCGCCCACACCTTGCCGCGTCACCATGCGTCGCCCGAACAGCCCGCGCCGGGTGAAGGTGGTGAGCGAGTTGTCGTGGGTCTGCATCACCAAGAGCGGGATGGTCTGCTGCGACCAGCGCCTCGGATTGAGCAGGCGGCGCAGGTCCCGGCGTTGGCGCACAAACTCTTTCATGCCGGTCCGCCACCTGCCCCTTTTTCCCCTTTTTTGGGGCCACCATCGAGTCCGTCGACCAGGACGGTGCCCATCAGCCCCATCAGATTGGAATTGTGGCCGTAGCGGCAGGGCTCGACGTGGGTGTGCTCGTCCGGGTGGATGGACGACGTGATCGCCACGCCCTCGGAGTAATCCACGTCGTCGCGGCGCGCCCGCACCGCCAGGATCGCCTCGGAGTTGGTCCGTGACAGCTCACCCAGCTTGGGCGAGACGTGCGGCAGGCTGCCGCCGTCGCGCAGCCGGTGCAGCAGCCGCTGGGTGCCCAGGGCGGCGGCCGAGAACACCACCTGCTCGGCGGTGAACGTCCGGCGGCGCCGACGGGCCTTGGCCCCGGTACGCCGGGTGACCACGTCGTACCCGCCACCGGCACGCGGCCGGACGTCGACGACCGTCGTCAGCGGGTGGATCGTGGTGCCCAGTTTCTCGGCGAGGTACAGGTAGTTCTTGACCAGCGTGTTCTTGGCGTTGTGCCGACAGCCCGTCATGCATTCGCCGCAGTGCCGGCAGGCGTTGCGGTCCGGGCCGGCGCCGCCGAAGTAGGGGTCGCCGACGGGCGCGCCGGGGTCGGCCAAACGTCCGTCCGCGCCGGTGAAACACACCCCGACCCGGGTGGCGTGAAAGGAGTCCGCGACCCCGAGGTCGGTGGCTATCTGCAACATCACCTTGTCCGAAGGCGTTGTGCGCGGATAGGTCTCGACGCCGAGCATCCGCTGCGCCTGGTCGTACCAGGGGGCCAGCTCGTCTTTCCAGTCCGTGATCGTGCTCCAGCGCGGGTCGTCGTAGAACGGGTCCCCGGGCTGGTACAGCGTGTTGGCGTACACCAGCGAGCCGCCACCCACCCCGGCGCCGCTGAGCACGACGGCATCGGAGAGCACGTCGATCCGCTGGATGCCGTAGCAGCCGACGGACGGCTTGAACAGGTAGTCCCGCACGTGCCAGCTGTTCTTGGCGAAGTCTTCGTCGCGGAACCGCCGGCCCGCCTCGAGAACGCCTACCCGGTAACCCTTTTCGCTCAGCCGCAGTGCGGTCACGCTGCCGCCGAAGCCGGACCCGATGACGAGCACGTCGTAGTCGAATGAGGTCACGCGCTGACCTCCACCGGTACGGGAAGAACTACGTGATAGTCGTCCAGCGCCGCGATCCGGGTACGGCGCTGATATTCGTGGACCAGCCCTGGCCAGTTGGTGGTGACCCGGCCCGATTCGGTGCGGTACCACGAGTCACAGGACGTCCATACCCCGCGCTCCAGCCGAGACTGAACACCCGAGTCGTAGGACTGCTCGACATCGCGCCGTACCTCGAACGCGCGCGCCACTGGACCGCGGGCCAGCTCCCGCACGATCTGACGGATGTAGCGGGACTGCTGCTCCATCATCAAAATGATCGAGCTGCTGCCCAGGTTGGTGTTCGGGCCGTAGATCAGGAACATATTCGGAAAGCCCGGAACGGCCATGCCGAGGTGGGCGCGGGCACCCTCGGCCCACTCGGTGTGCAAATCGCGTCCGTCGCGACCGGTGATCGCCATCGGGGCCAGGAATTCGGTGGCCTTGAATCCGGTGCCGTAGATGATCACGTCCACTTCGTGCAGCCGGCCGTCAGCGGTCCGCACACCGGCCGGCGTCACCTCGGTGATGGTTTCGGTCTCGACGTCAACGTTGTCGCACGCCAGCGCCTGATACCACTCACTGCTGAACAGCACGCGCTTGCAACCGATCGGATAGTCGGGAGTGAGCTTGGCCCGCAGCGCCGGGTCCTTGATGTGGCGCTTGAGGTTCGACGACGCCAGCGCCTGCAGCACCCGGGCCAGCGGCGCGGCTTTGGTCAGCGCGAAACCCAGCAGCTCGGTGGTCTCCCAGATGGTGTTGCGCATCGCCGTGGCCAAGCCGGGGACCCGCGCGAACGCGGCGTGGTGCTTGTCGGTGTAGGCGCGATCCAGCTTCGGCACCACATAGGGCGCCGAGCGCTGAAAGACCCTGACATGCCTGGCGTTTCGACGGATGCGCGGGACGAACTGGATCGCCGACGCGCCGGTGCCCAGGACCGCGACGCGCTTGCCGGTCAGGTCGACGTCGTGGCGCCACTGCGCCGAGTGAAACGAGGGGCCGGCGAAGGTGTCCAGGCCCGGGATGTTCGGCAGCGCCGGCCGGGACAGCTGCCCGACCGCGGGTACCAACACATCGGCCTCGAATGTGTCCCCGGAGGAGGTCTGCACCCGCCAGGTGGCGGTGGCGTCGTCGTATTCCGCGGCGGTCACCTCCACACCGGTACGCACCAGTTGCCGCAAGCCGAAGCGGTCCGCGGTGTCATGGATGTAACCCAGGATGTCGGGCTGCTCGGCGTAGCGACGGCCCCAGTCGGTCTTGCGGGCGAAGGAGTAGGAGTACAGGTTCGACGGGACGTCGCACGCGGCGCCGGGATAGGTGTTCTCCCGCCACACGCCGCCGATGTCGTCGGCCTTCTCCAGCACCGTGACGTCGGCGAGACCGTCCTTGGACAGCTCGTAAGCGGCGGCCAGGCCACCGAAGCCGGCGCCGATCACCAAAACGCGAGGTACTGATCTCATACCTCCGACGTTAGGGGCGATCGGCGCCTCGGCGTCAGCCGATTGCGGTCGGCAAATCCATGATTCCGGCCAAACGTGGGGCGACCGACCGCTGGTAGCGGGCGGGTGTGGTGCCCGTCCAGCGCTTGAAGGCGGCGATGAAGCTGGTCGCCTCGGCGTAGCCCAGCCGCAACGCCACGTCCTCGACCGAGAGCGCGCCGGTCGCCAACAGCTCCTCGGCCAGCACGCGGTGGACCTCCTCGAGAAGTTCGCGGAAGGTCGTGTTCTCCTCGGCCAGCCGCCGCCGCAATGTCCGCTCGCTCATCGCCAGCTGCCGGGCGACGGCCGCGATGGTGTGCGGTTCGCCATCGATGGACGCCAGCCGGTCGCGTACCCGCCGGGCCACGCCGGTGCGTTGTCGGCGGCGTTCCAGCAGGGCCTGGCACTGCTGCTCGCACATGACCCTGCTCATCTCGCTGGCCTGCGGTAGCCGGTTGTCCAGCAGCCCCGCCGGCCAACGCGCCACGGTGGCCGTCGCGTCGTACCCGGGCGTCACACCGAAGGCCTCGCAGGCCGCGGTGTCTCCCGAGGACGGTGCCGGGCCGGCGAACTCGATCGAGGTGAACGGGATGGGGCTGCCCAGCAACTCCGACATCACCCGGGCGATCGCCGCCAGGTCGCGCCGCATCAGGAACTCTGCCACCGGACCGGTCAGGTCGGGCAGGTCGAGCCGCAACGCCACCACCGGCCCCTCCACCGTGACCGTCGGCAGGCAGAAGCCATAGCTGAGGTCGTAGTACCGGGCCGCGAAGCGGACGGCGTCGCCCAGCGTCGAACTGGTCAGGCAGGCGAAGCCGAAGATGCCGAAGGATCCGACGTGATAGCTACTGCCCACCCGCACGCCCAGGTCGGCGGGGTCCCCCAGCAGATCGACCAGATTCGTTGCGACAGCCAGCTCCTGGCGCCCCAGGATCATCCGCTGGTGATCGTGCAGGTCGGCCTCTGACAGACCCGAACTCGCGAGTACGTCAGCGACCGAAATCCCGTTCTGGCAACCGAATTCCGCCATCAAGGCGACGCTGGCCGTGGTCCGCGGGAAATCCCAGTGCGACACCTGCGACCCGACGAACACCGGCACTATCCCAGTATGGCCGCCCGGGCGAACCTGCCGGGCGCCGAACGTGCGCTCAGGGTGGAAAGATCGCCGAAATCCCGCCCTCAGTACACGCTCGACGAAGGTGGGCCGGGGAAGGCTATGCCGCGAGGTCGTCGTCGGCGGTCGCGGCAACAGACCGCTGGTTGCGCCGCCAGCCCCGCACGGTGGCGATCGCCGTCCGCAGGCCCCGCCGGCGTCCGGTGCTGGGGTCGGTGCCCGCGAAATCAGGTCCCAGTTCGGCGAACATCCGCTCGCTGCGCGTCTCCGGCGCGTTGTCTGCGTCGTCGCGCAGATACTTGTCCGGCAGCGACAACTTGGCCAGGGTCCGCCACGTCCTGCCGTACTGCATCAGGAATGAGCCTGTGGTGTAAGGCAAGTCGTACTTGTCGCAGATCTGGCGCACCCGCACCGAGATCTCGTGCAGGCGATTGCTCGGCAGGTCGGGATACAGGTGGTGCTCGATCTGGTGGCACAGGTTGCCGCTCATGAACCGCAATACCGGGCCGCCCTCGAAATTGGCACTGCCCAGCATCTGCCGCAGGTACCACTGCCCCTTGGTCTCACCGACCATGTCCGTCTTGGCGAATTTTTCTGCGCCGTCGGGGAAATGGCCGCAGAAGATGACGGCGTTGGCCCAGACGTTGCGAATCACGTTGGCCAGCGCATTGGCCTTCAACGTGGAGGAATACGTTGCCCCCGGCGACAACGAGGTGAGCGCCGGGAACGCGACGTAATCCTTGACCACCTGGTGTCCGGCCTTCACCAGGAAATCGTCGATGCGTTCCCGAGCCTCGGCGTGATCCATCCGCTTCTTGACGATCTTGCCGATCTCGACGTGCTGCAGACCGACGCCCCATTCGAACAGGAGCAACAGCAGCGTGTTCCACAGGAGATTGAAGATGTTGAAACGTTTCCAGGGCTGGTCCCGGGTGACGCGCAGCAAACCGTAGCCGACGTCGTCGTCAATGCCCAGAATGTTGGTGTACTTGTGGTGCACGAAGTTGTGGGTGTAGCGCCAGTGTTTGGAAGGCCCGCTCATGTCCCACTCCCACGACGAGGAGTGGATCTCCGGATCGTTCATCCAGTCCCACTGGCCGTGCATGACGTTGTGGCCGATCTCCATGTTCTCGATGATCTTGGCCAGGCCCAAGGTCGCGGTGCCCGCCCACCATGCCCAGCGCCGCGAGCCTGCGGCCAGCATCACCCGGCCGGACAACTCCAGCGCGCGCTGCGCGGCGATGGTTCGGTGGATGTAGCGGGCATCGCGTTCACCGCGCGACTCTTCGATGTCGCGGCGTATCGCGTCCAGTTCGAAGGCCAGACTCTCGATGTCGGCGTCCGTGAGGTGCGCGAATTGTTCGACGTCCGTGATCGCCATGTTCTCCCCGATGATCGTGGTGCGTCTGTACTGAGTTCCCTACGCTTACGCTATCGTAACCTACGAATCCGTAGGTTACCTGTGGGTAACTCTAGATGTCGACCACGCAATCACCTGATGCTGCAGACACGCAAGTCTGTACCCGGGTACCGGGATCGTGCTCGCGGCCGGTGCGCAGGTCGCGGACATGGCCCTCCACCAGGTCGACGACACAGGACTGGCAGATACCCATTCGGCACCCGAACGGCATCTGCACGCCCGCCCCCTCACCGGCATCCATCACCGACGTAGCCGCATCGGCGGCCACACTCTTGCCGCTGCGGGCGAACGTGACGGTTCCGCCCGCTCCCGCCGGAGCGGCCCTGGTCACCGCGAACCGCTCGAGGTGTAACCGATCGCCGACGCCTGCCGAGGTCCACAGCTTGGCGGCCCGATCGAGCAGGCCCTCGGGCCCGCACGCCCAGGTCTGGCGTTCCCGCCAGTCCGGCACTTCTTGGTCGAGCCGGGACAGATCCAGGCGGCCCTGGATACGCGTCTCGCGTACCGACAGGCGATAGCCGGGGTGGCGCTGCGCCAGCGCTGCCAGCTCGGTGGCGAACATGACGTCGGCGGCGGTGGGTACCGAATGCACGTGGGCGATGTCGGCGATCTGGTTGCGCCGCACCAACGTTCGCAGCATCGACATCACCGGGGTGATCCCGGAACCGGCGGTGAGGAACAGGATTGCCGGCGGCGCCGGGTCGGGGAGCACGAAGTTTCCCTGCGGTGCGGCCAGCCGCACGATGGTCCCGGGTTCGACACCGGCGACGAGATGGGTGGACAGAAAGCCTTCCGGCATGGCCTTGACGGTGATGGTGATGGTCCGCGCCGGACGGAGTGCCGCGGGGCTCGAGGTGAGCGAATACGACCGCCAGCGCCAGCGCCCGTCGACCAGCACGCCGATGCCGACGTACTGGCCGGGCTGGTAGTCGAAGCTGAATCCCCAGCCGGGTTTGATCACCAGCGTCGCGGAGTCCTCGGTTTCGCGACGGACTTCCAGGATGCGGCCCCGCAACTCGCGGGCCGACCACAGCGGGTTGGCCAGGCTCAGATAGTCGTCGGGCAGCAGCGGCGTGGTGATGCGTTCGGCCAGCGTCCGCAAGGCGTGCCAGCCGGGATGCCGGTCGGCACCGGCGATGGTCGCGCGCCTGGTGCCGACGAGATTGGCGGACAGTGCCGCGTGTTTCTTACTCATCGAAGCTCCTGCTGGTGATGCGGCCGCTGCTATCGGGCTCAACAGAGCGCAATAAGGCTACGGTACCGTAGGTTACGCGATCGTAGCGACAGCAGCGGTGCGCACACCTGGGCATGTAGGCATCGAAGATCGGGTCCCACCGGGTGGGGCAATACATGCCGCGATGGAAGGCGCTGGCGTCCTGCGGCGGTTGTAGACGAGCACCGCCGCGCTCCTTTCAGAGCAGGTCCAGCAGAAACGGCAGTTCCTGCGTCGCATACCACGCCAGATCGTGGTCCTGCGCGTCGCCGACGATCAGGTCGGCGTCCTCGTCCCCCAGGTCTGCGGCATCGATCGCCTCGACAGCGGCCTGCACCGCCGGCTCGGCGCCGGCGTTGTCCACATAGGCGGCGACCACCCGGTCCATGGGCACCGCCCCGTCCAGCCTTACCACCGCGTCGTCGAGATCGGGCCGCAAACCGACACCTTCGGAGTCGACCTCGGCGGCCACCACCGCACGGCGGGGTGGCAGGCCGTCGCCTTGCTCAACGGCCAGCAGGCGCAAGGACGCCAGCGCCGCCTCCCGTAGCGCCACCTCGGCCAATTCGTCGTCGTCGCCCTCGGCGTAGGCCTCCCGAAGTGCGGGCGTGACCGCGAAAGCGGTGCCGTTGACCGGGCGAAGGAATCCGTCCGCGACGAGCTGCGCCAGCATGGCCAGGGTCGCTGGAACGTAGACCTGGGTCATGCGCCGCGCATCAAGTGGGCGACGTGGTCGTCGACGTAATTGGACAACTCCCGGGCCGGGCGCTGGTAGTTTCCACTGACGACCGGGTGCGCCGGGATCTTCACGACGGGCTTCTCCACATCGCGGTACTCGACGGTGGACAGCAGGTGGGCCATCATGTTCAGCCGCGCGTGCTTCTTGATGTCGGATTCCACGACGTACCAGGGGCTCACCGGGGTGTCGGTGTGCACCATCATCTCGTCCTTGGCGCGCGAATAGTCCTCCCACCGGTACACCGACTCCATGTCAGTCGGGCTGAGTTTCCATTGCCGGACAGGATCATTGAGCCTGGCCTTGAACCGGCGCAACTGCTCGGCCTCGGAAACCGAGAACCAGTACTTGCGCAGCAGGATCCCGTCGTCGATGAGCATCTGTTCGAATATCGGTGTCTGACGCAGGAACAGCGCATGCTCGTGCGGCGTGCAGAATCCCATGACTTTCTCGATGCCGGCGCGGTTGTACCACGACCGGTCGAAGAGCACGATCTCGCCTTTGGCGGGCAGATGGGTGATGTAGCGCTGGTAGTACCACTGCCCGCGTTCGCGGTCGGTGGGGACGGGCAGCGCGGCGATGTGGGCGACCCGGGGGCTGAGGTATTCGGTGATCCGCTTGATGGCGCCGCCCTTGCCGGCGGCGTCGCGACCCTCGAAAATCACCACCAGCCGGGCACCGGTGTGCCGTACCCATTCCTGCAACTTCACGAATTCCGTTTGCAATCTGAATAATTCGGCCTCGTAAAGGTCATTCGGGATCTTCGGCGCGGTCGCGGACTTCTTTTTCTTCCCGGTGCTCACACCAACGGATGTTATCCCTAACCGGCGGGAACTACCGGGAAGCTTCCAGCAGCTCGTCCAGCGCCTGGCCGAGCAGTCCGGGCAGCAGGTCGACATCGCTCATGGCGTCGCGGTCTGCGTTGATGCCGAAATACAGCATGCCGTTGTAGGACGTCACGCTGATGGCCAGTGCCTGATTGTGCAGCAACGGCGGCACGGCATAGGTCTCGAGCAACTTGGTGCCCGCGATGAACATCTGCGACTGCGCTCCCGGCGCGTTGGTGATCAGCAGGTTGAACAGGCGGGCCGAGAAACTGGTCGCCACCCGGATCCCCATGGCGTGCAAGGTCGGCGGCGCGAAACCCGACAACGTGACGATCGTCCTGGCGTCGACCCGGCTGGATGCCGACGGATTCGACTCAGTGGCATGGGCGATCTGCGACAGGCGCACCACCGCGTTGCCCTCCCCCACCGGCAGGTCGACCAGAAACGGTGTCACCTCGCTCATCGCCTGGCCGGGGCCGGTGGAGTCGAGTTGTTCCTCGGCATAGACGGACAGCGGCGCAAGCGCGCGCACCGTCGCCGTCGACGACACGGCCTCACCGCGCGACATCAGCCAGTTGCCCAGGGCCCCGGTCACCACGGCCAGCACCACGTCGTTGATGTCGCAGTCGTAGCGGGCCCGCACCGCCCGATAGTCCTCGAGCTTCCCGCGCGCCACCGTGAACCGTCTGTTGCGCGAGACGGTGGCGTTGAGCGGGCTGTTGGGCGCGGTACCGCGGGCCACCGTGCGGGCGAAGTCCGCTACCCGGCGGCCGGCCTCGACGAGCTGCGATGAGCTGGTCGCCAACCCGGCCAGCGAGGACCCGACGGCCCGCAACTGAGTACCGGGGCCCGCGATCCAGTCACCGATCGCGCCGATCACCAATCGGGTGCTGCCGGGGTCGCGTTCGGGGATCCAGATGTCCTCGGGAAAAGCCGGCGGGCGCCGCGTCCGGTCGGCGATGACGTGGTTGATCTCCAGCGCACCCATCCCGTTGATCAACGCCTGGTGCGACTTGGTGTACAACGCGATGCGGTTCTTGGCCAGACCTTCGACCAGGTACATCTCCCACAACGGTCGCGACTTGTCCAAGGGGCGCGCGGCCAACCGCGCGATCAGCTCGTGCAGTTGCTCGTCACTGCCCGGGGAGGGCAGCGCCGAGCGCCGGACGTGGTAGGTGATGTCGAAGTCGCGGTCGTCGATCCACACCGGCCGTGCCATGCCGAAGGTGACCTCACGCACCTTCTGGCGGTACCGCGGAATCTGCGGTAAACGCTGTTCGACCGTGGCCAGCAGCGTCTCGTAGCTCAAACCGGACCGGGGGCGGCGCAGGATCGACAGTGAACCGACATACATCGGCGTAGCCGTGTTCTCCAGGCGATAGAAAGACGTGTCCGCAGGGGACAAACGAGTCACCATCGCGGCCCTGTCCTCCTCGTCAAGTCGCCGGTTTGTCAGCAGGTCATCCTGCCGCCCACGGTAACGGCAGTCGCGGGTCGATGACGGCGAGGGGGGCGCCCCGGCGGCGGCTGTGGATGGAGGCCGAAAGTGAATACCCCCGACCAGCGTTCGTCTGGCACTCTGCAGCGGTGCATGCGCCCGACAACGCCGTCATGCCGGTGGTCGACTACGAGCCCCCGACCCATTCTGCCGGTCCAGCCGAACCGCTTCGCGTGCCGTCGTCCCGTCGTCCGGCCGCACGACCTCATCGGCGCGGCTCGCCGAACACGGTATCGCCGCCGCTGTCACCGCAGATGCGCCAGGCAGCCGTGTTCGCCGACGCGGCGCTGCGCCGGGTGCTGGAAGTGATCGACCGGCGCCGTCCGGCCGCGCAACTGGGTTCGGTGTTGGCGCCGGGCCTGGTGGACTCCGTGCTCGCGCTGAGGCGAGCCGTGGCCGGGGCCTCGGGGGCCGCGGTGTTGCGGCGCATGCGGGTGCAGCCTGCTGCCGGGGACAACGCGGCCGAGGTGTTCGGCACCTACGGCCGCGGCGAGCGGGTACACGCGATCGCCTGCCGCGTGCAGCGGCTGCCAGCCGGCCGATGGCTGGTGGTCGCCCTGCACATCGGTTGACGGCTAGCGCGCCGCCGCCGGCGACCGGCCCCCGATGTAACGGGACAGCACCGGACCGGCGATCGCCATCAGGAACACCTAAGACGTCGCCAGCGCCGCCACCACCGGAATCGATGTGCCCACCAGTCCGATGATGATCAGCGAGAACTCCCCCCTGGCAATCAGAGCCGTTCCGGCTCGCAGCTGGTGCGGCCGGACAGAAGCGCGACGGCTACGGCCGGGCGGCGGTTCTGGCCGAGCGCCGCGACGGAACCGGAATGAGCATCGGCACCCGGCGCCGGTAGTCCCGGTAGCGGTCGCCCAGGGCGGCCGTCAGGTCGCGCTCTTCGAGCTGCAGGGCAACCAGGATGTAGGCCGTGGTGCCGATTGAGAACAGCAGGTGCCCGGCCGACATCGTCGGCGCCGCCCAGAACGCCACCAGGAAGCCGAGCATCAGCGGGTGGCGCACCAGCCGGTAGAGCAGCTGGGTGCGGAAGCCGAGTTCGGTGTAGGGCTTTGCGCGCCAGGCCAGGTACACCTGCCGCAGACCGAACAGGTCGAAATGGTTGATCATGAACGTCGACGCCAGAACCACCGCCCAGCCGAGCCAGAACAGCACCCACAGCGCCCAGCGCCCGCCGGGTTGCCGCACCTCCCACACCAGGGCCGGCATCGTCCGCCATTGCCAGTAGAGCAGCAGCAGCGCGGAACTGGCCAGCAGCACATAGGTGCTGCGCTCGATCGGCTTCGGCACGAAGCGGGTCCACCATCGCTTGAACCCGGGCCGCGCCATCACACTGTGCTGAGCGCCGAACACCCCCAGCAGCCCCGTGTTGACCAGGAGCGCTTCCCACAGCGGTGCCGCGATCCCGTGATCGACGTTGCGGGGCAACGGGAATGCGCCGACGAAGCCGACGGCATACAAGAAGGCGACCAGGAACATCAGGTAGCTGAGTGCGCCGTAAACGATGATCAGATTGCGTTTCATGGGTCGATTGTTCGCCGCAGCGGCCCACCCGATCATGAGGCGGATGCCTCAATATTCCAGACGCGCCGCTCGCCGTAGGGTGGTTCAATGGCACTCTTGCTCGGTCCCGCTCTGCGGCACGTCTCCGACACGACCGCGGTGATCTGGGTCCAAACCGATAGCGCGGCAACGGTGCAGGTGCTGGGCGGATCCGCCCGGACCTTCGCAGTAGGAGGTCATCACTACGCTCTGGTCACGGTGAGCGGGCTGACCCCGGACAGCGTCACCGAATACGACGTCAAACTCGACGGCGAAGTGGTCTGGCCGCTCGCGGACTCGCCCTTCCCGCCCAGCGTCATCCGTACCCGGGGGCCCTCGTCCACCCATCGGCTGCAGGCGATCTTCGGTTCGTGCCGATACCCCAAGACCGACGACGAGAGCGTGGACTCCAAACTCGGGCTCGACGCGCTGGACACTTACGCCGCCCGGATGGCCACTCAGCCGATCGACGACTGGCCCGAGGCGCTCATCCTGCTCGGCGACCAGTTGTACGCCGACGAACTGACCCCGGAGTCGAGGCGACGGATGGCCGGCCGCCGCAGCCGCTCCACGCGTGCGAAGCGCCCGCCGGACGAGGTGGTCAGTTTCACCGAATACGAACGCCTGTACCGCCATTCGTGGAGCGATCCGGAGATCCGGTGGTTGATGTCCACGGTCCCCACCGCGATGATCTTCGACGATCACGACATCAGGGACGACTGGAACACCTCGGCGTCCTGGCGCGCCGACATGAAGCAGAAGCCGTGGTGGCGCGACCGGATCCGGGCCGGCCTGGCGTCCTACTGGGTCTATCAGCACCTGGGCAATTTGAGCCCGGCCGAGCTGGCCGAGGACGAGGACTACCGACGGCTGCTCGAGACCGAAGGCGACTGCTGGCCGCAGCTGGCCGAATTGGCCGACCGCGCCGACCGCGAGGTCGACCACAACAAGGGCATCAGGTTCAGCTATCGATGGGACTTCGGCCGCACCCGGCTCATCATGATCGACTCACGCAACGGCCGCATCCTGGACTCCGGCGAGCGGATGATGATCGGGGAGCACGAGTTCGGCTGGGTGCGAACTCAGGTCGCCGACGGCCTCGACGAGCTGGACCACTTGATGCTGGCCTCCTCGGTGCCGTGGCTGATGCCCCCCGCGCTCGCAGACCTGGAGGCGGTCAACGAGCGCAACGCAGACCAGTCCGGCCTCCGTGGCAGGCTTGCCGAAAAGACCCGCAGGGCAGTGGACTTCGAGCACTGGCCGGCCTTCTTCAAATCGTTCGTGCGGCTCGCCGAGATGATCTACTCGGTCGCCAGTCATCCCGACGGACCCGCGACCGTCAGCGTGCTGTCCGGCGACGTGCACCACAGCTATGCAGCGCGCGCACAGTGGCCCGGTGACGCTGACGAGAAGGCCACTGCCACAGTGCATCAGCTGGTGTGCTCGCCGGTGAACAACTATGTTCCGAAGTTCGTCAAGCCGGTGTTCACGGTGGCCTGGACACGTCCGGCGGCCCGGCTCGCCCGATGGTGGGCGCGCCTGCGCCGGGTGCCCGAGCCCCCATTGTCCTGGGCTAACGTCTGCGGCCCGCTGTTCGGGAACACCATTGCCACCCTGCTGGTAGACGGCCGCGGCGCCGAGGTGCTCTTCGAACAGCCTCGCGGCCCCGATGCGCTGGAAGAGGTCGGCCGGGTACAGCTCAGCCGGCCGACCTGACGGGGACATCACCGCGCGGCGCTGTAGCGCGACCGGCGGTCCAGAATCCACCGTGGCCAGGGTGAGGACGGGCGCCTCGCACGACGCCGTCGTGCCAGACCTCCCGCCGACGGTGAGCAGGCCCGCGAGGATTTCTCACCCGCCAGCGCCCGGGTCACCCGCCTCACCCGGCGGAGTACCCGGCCCGCCCGGACCACCAGCCCCGCCGGTGCCGCCCGTTCCAGTCAGGTAGGGCTGACCGCCGTCGCCGCCGTCGCCGCCGTTCCCGCCGGGGCCGGTGTTGCCGCTGCCGCCGCTGCCGCCTGCACCGCCGTCGCCGCCGTCTGCGCTGACATTTCCGCCGCCGCCGGCATCGCCGCCTTCACCGCCGCCGCCCCCGTCCCCGCCCGTGCCGCTGCCGGTCGCGTTGCCGCCGAACCCACCGTTGCCGGCATTGCCGCCATTTCCTGTCGGATTGCTACCTCCGAAGCCGTCGCCGCCACGCCCGCCGTTGCCGCCGGCGCCGCCGTCACCGGCGTCGCCCACACCGTCCGCGCCGCCGCCGGCGCCGCCCGCCCCGCCGTCGCCCCCATCACGGCCTGCGCCGCCGCCGATGCCCGCGTCACCACCGTTGCCGCCCAGGCCGCCGCTTCCGCCCGCGCCACCGTTGCCCCCGCCGGTCGCGGCGCCGCCCGCACCGCCTGCGCCCGCATTACCGCCAACGCCGCCTGCCCCGGTGTTCAGGAAACCGATATCCGCACCGCGACCGCCGGCACCGCCGTCACCACCATTGCCGCCGTTGCCGCCGCCGGTAGCGGCACCGCCAACCCCACCCGTCCCACCGAATCCACCGCTCCCGCCAAAAACAACGCCGACGCCCGCGGGCCCGCCGCCATCGCCGCCCGCGCCGCCGTTGCCCGCGTCACCGCCGTCACCACCGTCGGTTGCGGCGCCGCCCGCACCCCCATTGCCGCCGGCCCCGCCGGTCCCGCCCGGTCCATTCGTAGCGCTGGCCAGGCCCCCCACGCCGCCGAAGCCGCCGTCGCCGCCCGCACCGCCGTCGCCGCCGCCGGTTGCCTTTCCGCCGGCGCCGCCCGCGCCGCCCTTACCGCCGTCACCGCCCCCGCCGGTGCCGACAGCAGCACCGCCAGTACCGCCGTCACCGCCACCGCCGCCCGCACCGCCGTCACCGCCGTCGTTCGCGGTGCCGCCGGCCCCGCCGGCGCCGCCGACGCCGCCATTGCCAGATTTGACGCCACCTTGACTTAGACCACCGCTACCGCCGGTACCGCCGGCACCCCCACTACCAGCGTTGCCGCCGCCGGCCACGGCACCGCCGGCACCGCCGGCACCGCCGGCACCGCCGGCAGCACCAAGATCGCCGGGGGCGACGACGTCGTTACCGCCTGTTCCACCAGCACCACCGTCCCCACCGGTACCGCCGTTGCCGCCGGAGGTGGCACCGCCGCCGGCACCCCCTTTACCGCCCGCGAAGCCCGCTTGCGCAGGCCCGAAGCCGACGGAGTCGGCGCCGTTGCTACCGGTGCCGCCGGTTCCGCCGGTACCGCCGTCGCCGCCCCTGCCGACTGCGCCGGAGCTGCCGCCGGTGCCGCCGGTTCCTGCCGCGCCTCCGGTGCCGGCCGCCCCGCCCGCGCCGGCGTCGCCACCGTTGCCGCCGACCGAGCCCGCGAGGGTGCCCGAGCCGCCGGCACCGCCATTTCCGCCCGTTCCTCCGGTGCCGCCCGCGCCGCCGCCGCCATTGATACCGCCGGGGAAAGTGCTGCCGCCGGCACCACCGGCACCGCCGGCACCACCGGCGAAGCCGTTACCACCGTTAGCGCCGGATAACGCGGCGGCGTTGCCGCCGGCGGTTCCCGTGCCACCGCCGCCTCCGACGCCGCCGGTGCCACCGGTGCCCGCTCCTCCGACGCCACCGCCGGCGCCTCCGTTGCCGGCCGCGCCACCGGCTCCGGCTGCTCCACCAATCCCGCCGGTCCCGCCGGTACCGCCGACTGAGCCGGCGGCGGTGCCCGAGCCGCCGGTTCCTCCCCCACCCCCGGTGCCGCCGGTGCCGCCTTTGCCGCCGATGCCGTTGGTGCCACCGGCCCCACTGTTGCCGCCGGCTCCGCCTACCCCCCCAGCCCCGCCAGCGAATCCGGTCCCTCCGATTGCGGCACTGCCTGCAGCCGCATCGGCGCCGCGGCTGCCCGCCCCGCCGACACCACCCTGTCCACCCGCACCGCCGACGCCCGCGTCACCCGCCGCGCCGCCGGAACCACCCGCGCCGGCTGTGCCACCGGCTCCGGCCGCCCCACCGGTCCCGCCGACCCCGCCGGTGCCGCCGACCGAGCCGCCTGCGGTGCCCGACCCCCCTGCCCCACCGGTGCCGCCGACGCCGCCGGTGCCTCCGGTGCCGCCACTGCCGTTCGTCCCACCGACCCCGGTGCCGCCGCCGACACCGCCTGCCCCACCGGCCCCGCCGGCAAGCCCGGTCCCGCCCACGGCGCCACTCCCCACCGGCGCATCCGCTCCCACCGCGCCGGCCCCGCCGGTCCCGCCATTCCCGCCACGCCCGCCGACACCGGCGTTACCCGCCGCCCCGCCGGAACCACCCGTTCCTGCCGCGCCACCGGCGCCGGCCGCACCACCGGCCCCGCCGACGCCGCCGGCCCCACCGGACACACCTGTAGCGGCGCCCGACCCGCCGGCCCCACCGGTGCCGCCGACCCCGCCGGTGCCTCCGGTGCCGCCGCTGCCGTTGATCCCACCGGTTCCGGTGCCGCCGCCGACGCCGCCAGCCCCACCGGCCCCACCGGCAAACCCAGAGCCACCGACCTGCCCCGAGGACACCGTCGCCGTGAACGCACTGCCCGCGCCGCCGACCCCGCCATTACCGCCACGCCCGCCCGTCCCGGCGTTACCCGCATTCCCGCCGGACCCGCCAGTCCCGATTGCACCACCCGCACCTGCGACGCCACCGGTCCCGCCGGTGCCACCGTTGCCGCCGACCGACCCCGCCACCGTGCCCGAACCGCCGGCCCCACCGGTGCCGCCGGCCCCACCATTGCCGCCGGTGCCGCCGCTGCCGTTGACACCACCGGCGGTTGTGGCGCCGCCGGCGCCACCTGCTCCGCCGGCCCCTCCGGTAGACCCGGTCCCGCCGGTCGCCCCGCTGCCCGCAGCCGCGTTGGTGCCGTTGGAGCCGGCGGCGCCGGCGCCGCCGTCCCCGCCGCGCCCACCCATCCCGGCGTTGCCAGGCGTCCCGCCCGTGCCGCCGGTTCCCAGCGCCCCGCCGGCCCCCGCCTGCCCCCCGCTGGCCCCGGCCCCACCACTCCCGCCGACCGCGCCACCGAACGCCCCGTCGCCGCCACCGCCGCCAGCCCCGCCGGTACCGCCGGTCCCGCCAGATCCGTTGATCCCACCTAACGTGTCGCCGCCCGCCCCACCATTGCCACCGCTGCCACCCACCCCGCCGACAAACCCGTTGGTACCGGGGAAGAACCCGTTATTCCCGCGCCCACCGGTACCGCCGGTACCGCCGGTACCGCCGGTCCCACCGGCCCCCGCACTACCACCGGTGCCGCCCGTCCCCGCCGCCCCACCGGCCCCCGCATCCCCGCCCGACCCACCAGAGCCACCCGCACCCGCGATCGCGCCTGCCGTGATACCGACGCCACCCACCCCGCCAGTCCCCCCAGCCCCACCAGCACCGCCGCTGCCATTAACCCCGCCGGCGGTGCTACCACCAGCGCCGCCCGCGCCGCCGGTCCCGCCAGTGCCGCCGGCCAGCCCGGTCACCGCGTCGGGGGCCCCCGCTCCACCAGTCCCGCCGGCCCCGCCCGCTCCGCCCGTGCCGCCCGTCCCAGCGCTACCCCCAGACCCACCGGTTCCCACCGCACCACCCGCTCCCGCGCCGCCTCCCGCAGCACCCGCGCCACCGTTGCCACCCGCGGTGGTCAACCCCGATCCGCCCGCACCACCAGCACCGCCGGCACCGCCGGCACCCCCCGTCCCACCCGACCCATTAAGCCCGCCACTGGTGAACCCGCCGGCCCCACCGGCCCCACCGGTACCCCCCGCGAATCCGATTCCCCCCGTCGCGCCTGAGCCCGCCGCCGCATCCGCACCCGACAATCCGGTCCCGCCGGCGCCTCCAACGCCACCGTCGCCACCCGCACCCACCCCGCCCGCGGACCCGGCCGCGCTGAACCACTGCCCCGCTGCACCCCCAGACCCACCCTGACCGGCCACCCCACCCGTACCGCCAGTTCCACCGTCTCCACCCACCCCACCGGTCAACACCCCAGCAGCGCCCGCCCCCCCGACTCCACCCACGCCACCAGCACCGCCCAGTCCGCCGGCCCCACCGCCGCCGAACAACGCCGCGCCCCTTCCACCAACCCCACCGACACCACCAGCCCCACCCAACCCACCAACCCCGCCGCCAGGC
>NZ_JCALCX010000018.1:0-128923 GCF_059812565.1 Mycobacterium sp. NGS49
GTCAGGGCGGAATCGGGGGGGCCGGCGGGGCCGGCGGGGCTGGTGGGGCCAGTGCGGGGTTGTTCAGTACGGCCGGGGCCGGCGGGGCCGGCGGGACCGGCGGTGTCGGCGGGGTCGGTGGGGTCGGTGGGCCGGGTGATGTGGTGCAGGCCGGCGGGACCGGCGGGATCGGGGGCACTGGTGGCGGCGCGGGGGCGGGCGGTGCGGGGGGCGCGGGGGTTTGGCTGTCCGCCCCGGGCGCGGACGGCGTTAACGGCCGCGGCGGGACCGGCGGGGTCGGCGGTGTGGGGGGTGTGGGGTCTTCCGGCGGTCCTGACAGCGTGGCCGGCGCGGGGGGCCTCGGTGGTGGCGGGGGACGCGGCGGGGCCGGCCTGGGTGGTGTCGGCGGCGGCGATGGTGGCACCGGCGGGGCCGGGGGCCGCGGCGGGGCCGGTGACGGCGTCATCGCCAACCTCCCGTTCAGGTTCGCGCAGTCCGGCGGGACCGGCGGGCTGGGCGGTGTGGGTGGTGTCGGTGTGGAGGGCGGACTGTTCGGCGCCGGCGGGGACGGCGGGGAGGGTGGTGTGGGCGCGCATAGCGGTGGGCAGGCCAGCGCCGGGCGCGGCGGTGTGGGCGGGGCCGGCGGCCTCGCCGGCGCTCAGGGGCCCGGGTACGGCGGTGGTGGTGGCGGTGGCGGCGGCGGTGCGCTGCTGGATCAATCCGGCGGGGGTAGCGCGGCGGGGGTAGTCACTGGCGGTGACGGGGGCCGCGGCGGTGCCGGCAGCGCTGTCAGTGCCGGCGGTGACGGGGGGACCGGCGGCGCAGCCACGATCATTGCGGACGGCGCGGGCAGTAATGTTTCCTTGAGCGCGGCCACCGGTGGCGTTGGCGGTGAGGGCGGCCTCGACGGCGGCCGCGGGGGCAGTGGCGGTCAGGCGATCGTCGCCGCCTCCGCGGGCAGCACCATCACGGCCGCCACCGCCACCGCCGGCGCCGGGGGCGCAGGTATTGACGGCGGCACCGGCGGTCGCGGCGGACCCGCGCAAGTGAGCGCGTTATCCACCGGCACGGTGAGCGGCAGTGCGATCGGTGGCGCCGGCGGTGACGGCATCGGCGCCAGCAGCATCGGCGGGGACGGCAGTCAGGCGCTCCTTTTCGCCGAGAACGGCGGGGCGGCGACCGGCACCGCGATCTCCGGCGCCGGGGGCGCCGGTATCGACGGCGGCACCGGCGGCCAGGGCGGCTTCGGGCAGGTTGCCGCATTCGGCGGTAAGGCGAGCGGCACCGCTACCGGGGGTGTCGGCGGTGATGGCACCGGCATCGGCAGCCACGGCGGCACCGGCGGCGCCGGCAACTTCGTAGCCTACTCAGACACGACGCTGACCGGCACGGCTACCGGCGGCGCAGGGGGCGCGGGATCCGACGGCGGCACCGGCGGGCAGGGCGGCGGTGGTGCACTGTACTCCGACCGCAGCACTGTTGCCGCCACCGCCGACGGCAGTGCTGCCGGCGGCAACGGCGGGGCGGGCAGCGGTGCCGGCAGCGTCGGCGGCGCCGGCGGTGAAGGCTTCTTCTTGGTCGAATCGGGCGGTACGGCGACCGGTACCGCCACCGGCGGCGACGGAGGCGCAGGCTCCGTCGGCGGTACCGGCGGTCAGGGCGGCGAGGCACAGATCTTGGCCAACACCGGCGGCACTGCCGGCGGCGATGCCCTCGGCGGCCACGGCGGGGCGGGCACCGGCGCCGGCAGCGTCGGCGGCACCGGCGGCAAAGGCTCCTTGCTGGCCGAATCAAGCGGTACGGCGACCGGTACCACCACCGGCGGCGACGGAGGCGCAGGCTCCGGTGGGGGCACCGGCGGCCTGGGCGGCGAGGCACGGATCTTGGCCAACACCGGCGGCACTGCCGGCGGCGATGCCCTCGGCGGCGACGGCGAGGCGGGCACCGGCGCCGGCAGCCTCGGCGGCGCCGGCGGCAAAGGCTCCTTGCTGGCCGAATCGGGCGGTACGGCGACCGGTACCGCCACCGGCGGCGACGGAGGCGCAGGCTCCGGTGGGGGCACCGGCGGCCTGGGCGGCGAAGCATGGATCGACGCCAACACTGGCGGCATTGCGGGTGGCATTGGGGGCGGTCAGGCTGCCGGCGGACACGGTGGGGCGGGCAGCGGCGCCGGCAGCCTCGGCGGCAACGGCGGCAACAGCTTCCTCGAAGCCGAATCGGGCGGTACGGCGACCGGTACCGTCACCGGCGGCAACGCGGGCGCAGGTATTGACGGCGGCACCGGCGGCGGCGGCGGCGGCCGCTGGGCGCGAATTCTCGCCCTGGCCGGCACTGTGAGCGGCACCGCGATCAGTGGCGCGGGCGGTGACGGCATCGGCAGCGGCAGCGTCGGCGGGGACGGCGGTGCTGCGCTCCTCGTCGCCGAAAGTAGTGGGTCGATGACCGGCACCGTAACCGGCGGCGCCGGCGGTGCTGGAATAGACGGCGGCAGCGGCGGTTCGGGCGGCGAAGTGCTTGCGAACGCGTATATCGGCGGTACAGCTAGCGCCACCGCCGTTGGGGGTGTTGGCGGTGTCGGCTCCGGCATCGGCAGCCGCGGCGGCCGAGGCAGCGAGGGTAACGTGCTCGCCAGCTCCGGCGGGACGCTGACCGGCAGCGCGACCGGCGGTGCCGGCGGCGACGCTGGTGCGGGCAGCGCCGGCGGCGACGGCGCTCCAGGCTTTTTGGTCACAACAAATGGCGCGGTGACCGGTACCGTCACCGGCGGCGACGGGGGCGCAGGCTCCGGTGGGGGTACCGGCGGCAACGGCGCTCAAGGCTCTTTGAGCGCCGGACCAAATAGCGCGGCGACCGGTACCGTCACCGGCGGCGACGGAGGCGCAGGCTCCGTCGGCGGTACCGGCGGCCTGGGCGGCGAGGCACGGATCTCGGCCAACACCGGCGGCACTGCCGGCGGCGATGCCCTCGGCGGCCACGGCGGGGCGGGCACCGGCGCCGGCAGCGTCGGCGGCACCGGCGGCAAAGGCACGATCGAGGCCTTCGGCGCCGGCAGCTCGGCGATCGGTACCACCACCGGCGGCGACGGAGGCGCAGGCTCCGGTGGGGGCACCGGCGGCCTGGGCGGCGAAGCATGGATCGACGCGAACACTGGCGGCATTGCGGGTGGCATTGGGGGCGGTCAGGCTGCCGGCGGCCACGGTGGGGCGGGCAGCGGCGCCGGCAGCCTCGGCGGCAACGGCGGCAACAGCTTCCTCGAAGCCGAATCGGGCGGTACGGCGACCGGTACCGCCACCGGCGGCGCCGGGGGCGCAGGTATTGACGGCGGCACCGGCGGCGACAGCAGCTTCGCGCGAATTCGCGCCGTGGACGGCACTGTGAGCGGCACCGCGACCGGCGGCGCCGGCGGGCAGGGCATCGGCGGCGGCAGCGTCGGCGAGGACGGCGGTGCTGCGCTCCTCTTCGCCGAAAGCGGTGGGGCGTTGACCGGCACCGCGACCGGCGGCGCCGGCGGTGCTGGAATAGACGGCGGCAGCGGCGGTTCGGGCGGCAGCGGCTCATTGAGCGCGTTTACCGGCGGTACAGCTAGCGGCACCGCCATTGGGGGTGTTGGCGGTGTCGGCTCCGGCATCGGCAGCCACGGCGGCCAAGGCAGCGACGGTCTTTTGTTCGCCTCCTCCGGCGGGACGCTGACCGGCACCGCGACCGGCGGTGCCGGCGGCGACGGTGGTGGGGGCAGCGCCGGCGGCAAGGGCGGTGTAGGCGTGATGGTCGCCACAACAAATGGCGCGGTGACCGGTACCGTCACCGGCGGCGACGGGGGCGCAGGCTCCGATGGGGGTACCGGCGGTCAGGGCAGTGGGGCACAGATCTTGGCCGACACCGGCGGCACTGCCGGCGGCGATGCCGTCGGCGGCAGGGGCGGGGCGGGCACCGGCGCCGGCAGCCTCGGCGGCAGCGGCGGAGCCGGCACCATCGAGGCCTTCGGCGCCGGCAGCTCGGCGATCGGGTGCACTGCCACCGGCGGCAACGGCGGCAACGGCGCTGCGGGCTTGACCGGCGGCAACGGCACCGACGCGACGATCAGCGCCCAAGGCGGCCAGAATCTGGACAATTCCACCGCGCAGGGCGCAGACGGGCTGAACAATCCGTAGCACCGGCCGGCTGACCGCATCGGCCGCAGCTGTGGGCGGGCGCCGGTCGCCTCGTTCGGGCCCAATCGCCCGCTGGGGCCCGCGACGCCCGTTCACCCCGGTGCCGGCGTACTAACCTGGAGCGCACGCAGCGCAGCCAGCATGAACGACGTTGACACCGACGAGCGCAGGCTGATGATGGGCCGTCAAGGGATGACCTGACTCGACCCACTTGGTGACAGATCGGTTCGAGCCTTTTCAGTTTGGTGAGGAGAAAGCCGAGATGTTGATGCTTCCGGTGGCCCTTGAGCCTTTGACGGTGGTGGTGGCGGTCGACCCCGGCAAGGTGATGAACCGAGTGTGGGTCAGCAACGGGAACGGACTGCTGGCGGAGCCGGTGTCGTTGCCGGTGGCGCGGTCGGGGATCGCGGCGCTAGAGAAGATGCTTGCTGTGCACGCCGGTGATCCGGTGTTCGCGATCAAGGCGACCGGGAGTCTGCACCGTGCGTGGGCTACTGAGTTGGACCTGCTGCACCCAGGGTCGGGCCGGTTCGAGACCGATGATCGCGACTGTTGCGGCGTTGACGTACCTGGCTCGTCGCCCGGCGAGCCGGCCAACCGCGCCACCGTGCCGCAGGACTGCCAACCTGCACCTGCTGATAGCCCGCGGTGCCGACGAGTTCGAAAGCCTTGTCTCCCGGTCTACTGGATGACATGGTGGCGGCGGGCGTGCCCATGCTGGAAAACCGCCCGGACTGCATTCACCTGGGTGCCGCGGGCTACGTCCTTGGCACCGGACATACCCTGCGCGACGAGTTCACCGCCTATGTGCCCAGCCGGCCCCACCCGGAGTGGCAGATCCGCGGGCGCGTCGGCGACATCGACAACGTCCAGATCGTGCAGCGCCCGGTCGCCGAGCCGCGCTTCGAGCCGGCGCTGCAGCGGGTGACCGGCGTGCTGCTGGAACCCGACGGAACGCGCAAGCCGAACCGGTCGGGGAACCCGCACATCATGCCTTCCCGGTAAGCAAGTGGCGCCGCTATCACAAACTGGACCGTTCTCCCGGCGGCATCGTCGCTTTCGGTGACGCGGTGGCCAGCTTCAATCCGACGTTCGGGCAAGGCATGACCATGACGTCGCTGCAGGCCGGGCGTCTGCGTCGGGCGCTGCACTGCCCCGACAACCTGGCCGCAGAACTCCACCGCCTGACGGCCAAGTCCACCTTTCCAGTGTGGATGATGAACGCGATCGGTGATGTGACGTTTCATCACGCAACCGCTAACCCCCAACCCCGCTGGCGGAAATCGGCCGGATCGCTCCGAAACCGGCCGCACCGTCGCTAACAACATGCGACCGTGGCTCACGGAGCAGCGGGAGCGCCGCCCACAGCGCCGCCGGGAAGTGCATGGCGTCAACTCCTAATTCCTAATCGAACCCGTATCGACATGTGAATGCTGTTACCGATCTTGCCTTCGAAAATCCCTCAACTGCTTCAGGATTCGACGCAAGTTCGTCATGTCACATCGACAACAAATTGTCGGAAGATGATCCTCAATCCGTTAACCGGGTGTCAGCCCGGTTGGCCATCGGGCCCAGCGGCGCCAAATCCTCCAGGATTGCCTGGATTACCATCAACTACCCCAGATCCGGCTGCGCCTCCCGCACCGCCGGTACCACCGGCTCCTCCGCGACCCCCGGCGCCGCCTGTGCCGTCCACACCGGAAAAGCCGATCAATCCACCAGCGCCTGCCGCGCCGCCGGCGCCACCGGTGCCACCAGTGCCGCCGGCACCACCTGCACCGCCGTCGCCTCCGTCACCGCCGTCACCACCGAAGGCGCCGCCAACGAGTACGCCACCGTCTCCGCCCGCGCCGCCACCGCCGCCGGGTGAACCGGTGCCGCCGACACCACCCGCACCGCCAGCACCTCCGTTGCCGCCGATGCCGGCCAGCAGCCCACCACGTCCACCGGCACCTCCAGCACCGCCGGGGCCGCCGATACCAGCGTTGTTGGCGCCCGGACCACCCGAACCGCCGTTGCCTCCGCCGCCGGGAGTGCCGCCTTGGTTGCTTTCCCCACCGCCTTGGCCGCCGGCGCCGCCGGCTGCGCCCGTGCCGCCATGTCCTCCTGCTCCGCCATTGCCTGCGAGACCCGCACCCGTACCGGCAGGCGAGGCGAGGCCCCCGATTCCACCGGCACCACCCGGGGCTCCGGCGCCACCATCGCCTCCGTTACCTCCATTGCCCCCGAAGGCGTCTCCTGCGCCCGGGTTGACGCCGACACCACCTGCTCCCCCGTTACCGCCGGGCGCACCGGTGCCGCCGTTGCCGCCGTTGCCCCCGTTGCCGCCGGTCACCGGGCCGTCGGCGAATTGTGCGCCGTCGCCGCCGGCGCCGCCGTTGCCACCGGCCTGCCCAGGCACGCCGGCACCGGACTGTCCGTTACGGCCAGGTGCGCCGCTGCCGAGCACGTTGCTGGCGCCACTCTTACCGTCCGGCGCCTGGCTGGTCTGGTCGGGTGTGGGATTGACTCCATTTGCTCCGGCACCGCCGACCCCACCGGCGCCGCCATCCCCACCGTTGCCGATCAGCCCCGCGTCACCGCCGGCGCCCCCTCTTCCGGGGAGCCCACCGGTCACCGCAGCGCCGCCTACACCCCCGCTGGCACCACTACCGAGGACACCGCCGCTGCCTCCGGCACCACCGTTGCCGCTGACCGTTGTACCCACTCCGCCGGCGCCCCCGCCACCGCCATTACCGAACAGCCACCCGCTACCGCCCGCACCACCCATGCCACCGGCGCCGGCGGTATGAGCCCCACCGACACCACCGCTGCCGCCGTTGCCAATCAGCCCCGCGACGCCGCCGTTACCGCCACGCCCACCAACGTCTGCCACACCGGACCCACCGTTGCCGCCGTTGCCCCACAGCAGTCCGCCGGGCCCACCGTCTTGCCCCGTTCCTGGCGCACCGTTGATGCCATTGCCGATCAGCGGGCGGCCAAGCAGCGTTTGGGTAGGCGCATTGATCGCGTCCAGCAGAATCTGCTCGACGCTGACGGCCTCGGCTCCTGCATAGGATTTCGCACCTGATGCCAACGCTGAGACGAACTGCCGGTGGAACGCCGCTGCCTGCGTGCTGACGATCTGATACTCCACAGCATGCGAGCTGAACAACGCCGCAATGGTGGCCGAAACCTCATCTTGTGCAGACTCCAGAACGCCCACGGTCTGGGCGGCTGCCGCGGCGTTGGCATCACTGAGCGCAGAACCGATACCGGCCACCTCGGCAGCGGCCGATATCAACCGCTCGGGCGCCACCATCGCAAATGACATCGAACACCTCGCTCCGCTAATTCGGATCTGACGAGTCGGGCGTTGACGCCGGGCCCGAGCTGGGTTGACGAGCTCAATAGCCTTTGTTACGAATGCGATTGAGATCAGTGCACATTACCTTAGCCGATTGCTCGCTACACGAGTCGATGCTGCGACGGCTGCTTCGACACAAGCGTCGTTGCGGAGGTAGAGCAGCAACCCGAAGCCCTGGTCCCCTTGGGTGGGGTAGCGGGCGGCACGAACAGACGAACCGGCTGGGACATTGCATAGTGGTCAGTGAGTTACCTACCAAAGTGACTCAAGCGACGGACACACCCCGCGATGATTCACGACAATGCTGCCCTGCTCGGCCAGCTCGAAGCTCTGAAGTCCACCCGATGCCGTCGCGATGTTCGCCGAAAGATCCGCACCGGGAAGCAGCAGCTTACCGAGGCCACGACCGCAGGGGCGTCAAGGCGGGGGTGTCCACGTCGGAGCTCTCAAGGATCTGCGCGGGCCTGGACACCGAGAGCAAGGCGTTTCGCACCCGTTAGCTTGACCCGCGTCGAGTTTCCCTACGTTTGAGCAATGTTGCCTGCGCTATCTGGAACCTCGCCACGTTATATGCGCAACCTTGCTCCTCCGGCGGGCAACGGCTCTAGAGTCGAGACCCGCGGTGGCTCAACTTGTTTCAAAACGATAGGAGCGTGGCGATGGCGATGGTCTCGGTGTGGGTGGATGCGGTCGCCGCTGCGGGTGAGCAGGTGGGGTTGGTGGGGTCGGTGGTGTGGGCGGCGGATGCGGAGGTGGTGGCGACGACGGGGGTGGAGGCGGCGGGTGGGGATGAGGTGTCGGCGGCGATTGTGGGGTTGTTCGGGGAGTACGGGCGGCAGTATCAGCACGGCGAGCGGGCAGCGGTGTTCGCTGAGCGATTCGGGGCGGCGTTGGGGGCGGCGGGGGCGTCATATGGGTCGGCGGAGGCCTTCAATATCGAGCAGTTGCTGTTGGGGGTGATCAACGCCCCCACCCAGGCGTTGTGGGGACGGAACCTGATTGGCGACGGGGCGGCGGGGGGCACCGGGACAGGCCGGCGGTGCGGGCGGGTTGTTGTGGGGTATCGGCGTTGTGGGCGGCGCAGGCGGCAGCACCTTCGGCGGTTCCGGTCAAGCCGGCGACGGCGGTGCGGGCGGCAGCGGCGGCAACGTTACCGCCGCCGGCAGCCGCAATCTCCTCAGCGCCGGCAATGGCGGCGCTGGCGGCGCCGGTGATCGCGGCGGCGACGGTAATTCACCCCTACCCAATTAGGCGGCAACGGTGGTCGTGGCGGCACCGGCGGCTTCTCGGTTGCGCAGGGCATTGCCGGTGGCAAGGGCGGTCGCGGCGGGGAGGTCGGCTGGGGCAACCGCGCCGCAGTTCCCTTCGGCGCAGCGGGCAACGGTGGTGATGGTGGCGAGGGCGGGTTCAGCTTTTTCGATCGCGGCGGCGACGGCGGTGCCGGCGGACCAGGTAACTTATCGGGAAACGATGGCAACCCCGGCGCTCCGGGATAGCGGTTGCCGTGCGCGTGCTCGGGGTTAATCGCATCGGATCGACGCTCCGCGCTGAACAAAGCGGACGGGTACGCTGCCCCAATGGTGGGGAGCCAAGAGAACAAGAATCATGCGGTAGTGATCGGCGCAAGCATCGCCGGGCTGTGTGCGGCCCGGGTGCTATCCGACTTCTACGCCCAGGTGACGGTCTACGAGCGCGATGACCTGCCCGGCGAACCGGCCAACCGCGCCACCGTCCCGCAGGATCGCCACCTGCATCTGCTGATGGCCCGCGGCGCCAACGAGTTCGAGAGCCTGTTCCCGGGTCTGCTGGACGACATGGTGGCGGCGGGCGTGCCGATGCTGGAGAACCGGCCGGACTGCATTCACCTGGGCGCCGCCGGCTACGTCCTTGGTACCGGACACACCCTGCGCGACGAGTTCACCGCCTACGTGCCCAGCCGGCCCCACCTGGAGTGGCAGATCCGCCGGCGCGTCCGCGACATCGACAACGTCCAGATCGTGCAGCGCCCGGTCGCCGAGCCGCGCTTCGAGCCGGCGCTGCAGCGGGTGATCGGCGTGCTGCTGGACCCGGCGCAACGCGGTGAGGAGCCGGAGTTTGTCGCCGCGGACCTGGTGGTCGATGCCGCCGGCCGTGGCACCCGGCTGCCCGTGTGGCTGGATCAGTGGGGATATCAGCGCGCGCCGGAGGCGACGGTCGACATCGGCATCAATTACGCCACCCACCAATTCCGGATGCCGGAAGGCCTGATCGCGGAGAAGGTGGTGGTGGCCGGCGCGTCGCACGACAAGTCGCTGGGATTGGGCATGCTGCATTACGAGGACCACATCTGGGTGCTGACCACCTTCGGAGTGGCGAATGCCAAGCCGCCGCGCACCTTTCCCGACATGCTCGCGCTCGTCGATGACCTGCTCCCGCCCCACTTCAGCGCGGCGCTGGCGCAAGCCGAACCGGTCGGCGAACCCGCATATCATGCCTTTCCGGTGAGCAGGTGGCGCCGCTATCACAAACTGGACCGTTTTCCCGGCGGCATCGTCCCGTTCGGTGACGCGGTGGCCAGCTTCAATCCGACATTCGGGCAAGGCATGACCATGACCTCGCTGCAGGCCGGGCATCTGCGTCAGGCGCTACACTCCCCCGGCGACCTGGCCGCAGAACTCCATCGCCTGACGGCCAAGACCACCTTTCCGGTATGGATGATGAACGCGATCGGTGACGTGACCTTCCATCACGCAACCGCCGACCCCCAACCCCGCTGGTGGAAATCGGCCGGATCGCTGTTCGAACAATTCCTCGGCGCCGCGGAAACCGATCCGGTGCTCGCCGAATGGTTTTTGCGCCGGTTCTCCCTGCTCGACAGCCTGTACATGGTCCCGCCGGCGCGAATTTTCGGCCGTACCGTCGCACACAACGTGCGACTCTGGCTGGCCGAGCAGCGCGACCGGGTACAGCCGCGGCGCGCCGTCACAAGCCCACGGTAGCCCGGAACACCTTGGCCGGCCGCTGCGCGGACAACCGGATCGGGCCGTCGTCGGCGCCGACCCAGGCCGCCGCGCCGCGCTCGAGGGTGAGCGACCCGGATTTGCCGTGCACGGTCAGCGAACCCTCGGCGCACAGCAGGATCTGCGGCCCGTCGTGGCTGCACGCCGCGTCGACTTCGTGACCGAGTTGATCGCCGTCGAGCACCAGCAGCGCCAGCGCGAACTCGTCGGTCGGGGTGTCGTAGACCCATTCCAGGCCGTCCCGGCGAATCGACGGCCGCAGCTGCGCCTCGGCGGTGGGCCTGAAGTCCAGCACCCGCAGCAGTTCCGGCACGTCGACGTGCTTGGGGGTGAGACCGCCCCGTAACACGTTGTCGGAGTTGGCCATGACCTCCACCGCGAACCCGCGCAGATAGGTGTGCAGGTTGCCGGCCGGCAGGAAGATCGCCTCACACGGGGCCAGGGTGATGCGGTTGAGCAACAACGCCGCCAGCACACCGGCATCACCGGGATAGCGCTCGCCGAGTTCCAGCAGCGTCTTGATCTCGGCTTCGAATTCCGTTGCCCCCGAACTGATGTAGTGGATCGCGCCGTCGAGCACGGCCGGCACCAGCACATCGAGGTCGGGCTGCGGCGCGGTGATCCAGGTGGTGAACAGCGCGCGCAGGCCGTCAGCGTCAGATTGGTCGTCGGACCCCTCGCTGAGCAGATCGATGAACGGATCCAGGTCGGACACATTCAGCGCCCGCAGCAACTCGGTGGTCCGCGACACCTGACGGAAACCGGCCAGCGCCTCGAACGGCTGCAACGCCACCAGCAGCTCCGGCTTGTGGCTGGTGTCGCGGTAGTTGCGGACCGGTGAGTTCACCGGGATACCGAGCCGCTCTTCGCGAGCGAATCCCTCGACCGCCTGGGCGGCGCTCGGGTGCGCCTGCAGCGACAGCGGCTCGTCGGCGGCCAGCACCTTGACCAGGAACGGAAGCACATCGCCGAACCGGGCCCGCGACGCCGGGCCCAGCTGCCCCTCCGGGTCGGCGGTCAGCGCGGTCAGCAAGGAGGTCTCGCCGCCCGGTGTCTCCAGCCAGGCGGGGTCGCCGGGGTGTGCGCCGAACCAGAGTTCGGCTTCAGGGTGTGCAGCGGGAACCGGCCGGCCGGTGAATTCGGCGATAGCGGTACGGGATCCCCATGCGTAGGTCCGCACCGCTCCGCGTAGCAGTTCCACCGTCTCTCTATCCCCGTGCCAGTCGCAGGTAAACCGCGGCCATCTCCAGCCGAACGGCCAATACTGCCAGTTGCTGCTCGGCGCGCCCCGCACCGGTCGGCACCGAGGGCTGATCCGGGACATCCTCCGCGCCGACCAGGTAGACGTCATCGAACCCGGCCACTCGCGCGGCCAGCACCGCGCGCTCCGCGGACAGTGTCAGCGCCAGCACGCGCATCCGCTGCGGCAACGGCCCATCGATCTGTTCGTCGTGGAAGAGCGCATCGGCGGGCTCGGCGTAAGCACGCGGGCCGCCGCGCAACGCGGCCAACGCGTCGCCCAGACCGGCGGCCGCGGCGACCTGTCGAGCGACCCGCAACAGCACCGAACTGCCGTGCCGGGCCAGCGCCAGGGTCGCCGCGCTGTCGCCGGCCAGCGCAACCTGACAGCCGGTCATCCGGGTGGCCAACGTCTTGGCCGGGTTGGTGAACAGGTCGCGGCCCGCGCTGTTGCGCAGCGCCTCGGCATCGAGTTCGTCGGCCAGCGCCGCCAGGTCGATGCTCAGCCGGGGATCCACGGTGTGCAACACGGCCAGGCCCGCAGCCAGGTACCGGCACAACCCGAACTCCTCGTGCATCGGCAACCGCGGCGAGAGCACCGCGACCCGGCCCGCCGTCGAGTCCCGCAGCGGCCCCTCGTACGGCGCCACCACCACCACCCGCGCACCCCTGCGCACCCCCGTCGCGGCCGCGCCCACCAGCGCGGGATCGCCGGGATCGTCACCGGCCACGATCAGCACATCGAGCGGCCCCACCCAGGGCGGCGCCTCGGTGACCAGCGTGATCGGCTCGGCGGCAGCGGTCGCCAACGTGGCCGCCAGCACGGCGCCCGCGGTCTCGGCGGCACCGCGCCCGGCCACCCAGATCACGCTGCGCACCCGATCCTCACCGCGCAGCGAGTCCAGTTCGCCTTCGCTGAGCGCGGCGGCCACGGCGCGCACCTGCGCACCGGCCATCGACGCCGCCCGCAGCAGGCCGTCCCGGTCGGCGGCGATCAGGCCTTCGGCGTCCTCGAGATCGACGGCACCGACGGCACTCACGGTCCGGCCCCGGTTGCCTGGGCCGCGATTTCGGCGCTGACCTGTGCGACCACCGCATCCACATCCTCGATGCTGCGCCCCTCGACATTGAGCCGCAATAGCGGTTCGGTGTTGGAGCTGCGCAGGTTGAACCAGCTGCCGTCGCCGAGGTCCACCGTCACGCCGTCGAGGTGATCGATGGACTGGATCCGGCTCGTGAACGTCTTCAGGACGGCGTCCACACAGGCCGGTGCGTCGGCGACGGTGAAGTTGATCTCCCCGGACGACTCGTAGCGCTGGTAGTCGGCGGTCAGCTCGGACAGCGGCCGGTGCTGTTCGCCAAGTGCGGCCAGCACATACAGCGCGGCCAGCATGCCGGAGTCGGCCCCCCAGAAGTCGCGGAAGTAGTAGTGCGCCGAATGTTCGCCGCCGAAGATCGCGTTGGTCTCGGCCATCAGCGCCTTGATGTAGGAGTGGCCGACGCGCGAACGCAACGGGGTGCCGCCGCGCTCGGCCACCAACTCGGGCACCGCGCGCGAGGTGATGACGTTGTGGATCACCGTCGCGCCGATCTCGCGTCCCAGTTCCCGGGCGGCCACCAGGCCGGTGACCGTCGACGGCGATACCGGTCGGCCCAGCTCGTCGACGACGAAGCAGCGGTCGGCGTCACCGTCGAACGCCAGGCCGATATCGGCCCCGGTTTCGCGCACATAGTTCTGCAGGTCCACCAGGTTCGCCGGGTCCAGTGGGTTGGCTTCGTGGTTGGGGAAGGTGCCGTCCAGCTCGAAATACAAGGGCAACAACGTAATCGAGTCGATTGCGCCGAACACCGCCGGCGCGGTGTGACCGGCCATGCCGTTGCCGGCATCCACCGCCACCCGCAGCGGGCGCAGACCGGAAGTGTTGACAAGTGAGCGCAGGTAAACCCCGTACTCGGCCAGCACGTCTTGGTCGGTGACCGAACCGACCGGGCCGTCGTGGCCGGGGACACCGGCGATCAGTTCGGCGCTGATGACCCCCAGCCCGGTGTCGGCGCCGACCGGCTTCGCACCGGCCCGGCACAGCTTGATGCCGTTGTATGCCGCCGGGTTGTGGCTGGCGGTGAACATGGCACCGGGGCAGTTCAGCAGGCCCGAGGCGAAGTACAGCTGGTCGGTGGACGCCAGCCCGACGCGCACCACGTCCAACCCCTGACCGGTGACCCCGTCGGCGAAGGCCGCCGACAATCCCGGTGAGCTGTCGCGCATGTCGTGGCCGATCACCACCCGGGCCGCGCCTTCGCTGCGCATCAGCCGGGCAAACGCGGACCCCACATCGGTGACCAGCGCATCGTTGATTTCCTCCCCCACCAGCCCGCGAACGTCATAGGCCTTGATGACACGGTGGACAGCCTCGGCGGGCCACGACATTCTCCGGTGCTCCTGACGCCCTGGGTGTATTCGACTCTTGGCCGTCAGCCTATCGGCCCGCCGGGGCCCGGCCGGTTCCAGACCCGAACGGCCGGGATCTACCGGGGCGGATCGGGCAGTACCCGAAGATGGCCACGCCGGCGTCCGGAGCGATGCTCGGGCGGTGCGAGCAGTCCGGCGGTCGGCGCAGTGGCGTGGGCGCCCGCAGGGTGCGTGTCGGCGACAACGCCACCGGCACGGGGCACGCCGTCGAAGCCCCCACTGGCCACGAAGCCGTTGACCAGCGCCGGCGTTCGCGCGGCGGCCGCGCCACCCTCACGCACGGCATCGGCCAGCGCCACCAGTTCGTCGTCCTCATCCGGATGGGTGGGCAGTGGCCCGGCATGGCGCACCAGTTCCCAGCCACGCGGTGCGGTGATGCGGCCGGCATGGTTGACACACAGATCCCACGAGTGCGGTTCCCGCGCGGTAGCGAGCGGGCCGACCACCGCCGTCGAGTCCGAGTAAACGAACGTCAACGTTGCCACTGCATAATGCGGACACCCGGGCCGGCAGCAGCGTCGGGGTACGTTCACGCTCGAAAGGCTATCGCGGGAAAACGCGGGTCCAGCGGCGGACACGCGCATCGGCGACGCCGATGTCCAACCGTTACCATCGGCGCGTGAGCGGGGAACGATCGGCTCTGCCGGCCGGCCGGCCGAGACGCCGGCGGGGCCGGGATCTGCGCGGTCCGTTACTCCCGCCGACGGTGCCCGGCTGGCGCAGCCGGGCCGAGCGGTTCGACATGGCGGTGCTCGAGGCGTACGAACCGATCGAGCGGCGCTGGCAGGACCGGGTCGCCGAACTCGACGTCGCGGTCGACGAGATCCCGCGCATCTCCGCCAAGGACCCCTACAGCGTGCAGTGGCCGCCGGAGGTGATCGCCGACGGGCCGATCGCCCTGGCCCGGCTGATACCGGCCGGCGTAGACGTCCGCGGAAACGCCACGCGAGCGCGAATCGTGTTGTTCCGCAAGCCTATCGAGCGACGGGCCAAAGACACCGTCGAACTCGGCGACCTGCTGCATGAAATCCTGGTGGCCCAGGTGGCCATTTATCTGGACGTGGAACCCTCGGTCATCGATCCCACGATCGACGACTGAACCGCTGACGCCTGCTCAGATAACCCCGCGTTTGAGGCGGCGACGTTCGCGTTCGGACAGACCGCCCCAGATGCCGAACCGCTCGTCGTGCGCCAGCGCGTACTCGAGGCACTCGTGCCGGACCTCGCAACCCAGGCAGATCTTCTTGGCCTCGCGGGTGGAGCCACCCTTCTCCGGGAAGAAGGCTTCGGGGTCGGTCTGCGCGCACAGCGCCTTGTCCTGCCATTGGTCGGCGGGGATCTCCTCGACCGGCTCCGGCTCGAACACGGCGGGCGCATCGGGAACAACGCTCAAATGAGGACGGACTGGCGGCATGATGGTTTCAGCCGGCTCGGGAGTGGTGTGCGGTGTGCCTCCCATTACGCCCCGAAGGTACTCATAGGACATGCTCCGCCTCCTCACTAATAGAGAGTGAAATGATTTCCCACTGTTCTGATGTACAGATACCTAATTCGAACAAGTGATCGAATCTCGGTCTGCGACACCGGAACCGGCCGGCCAACCGGGAAATGACACTGATGTGATTAGACACGGGCCGGGGACCGTGGTCAAGCACTTCGGCGCAATTCCATACCATCTCGTGATCGAATTTCGGCGATTCCGTTGTCGACGGAATGCGGCGTGTCGGGTACGAATTGATCACAAGTCCCTTGCGCCACATTGGTTAACAACAATCACCGCATCTTAACGTGTGCCGTCGGGCAGGTACTGTCCTGGTGTGAAAGTCACCGTTCTGGTCGGCGGGGTGGGCGGCGCCCGCTTCCTGCTCGGAGTGCAGCAGTTGCTGGGCTTGGGCAAGTTTGCTCAGGGCGAGGGTGGCGGCCATGAACTGGATGCCGTCGTCAACATCGGCGACGACGCCTGGATCCACGGCGTGCGAGTCTGTCCGGACCTCGACACCTGCATGTACACCCTGGGCGGCGGCGTCGACCCCGAGCGTGGCTGGGGCCATCGCGACGAAACCTGGCACGCCAAAGAGGAACTCGGCCGCTACGGCGTGCAGCCCGACTGGTTCATGCTCGGCGACCGGGACCTGGCCACCCACCTGGTGCGCACCCAGATGCTCAATGCCGGCTATCCGCTGTCGCAGGTCACCGCCGCGCTGTGCGACCGGTGGCAACCGGGCGCACGGTTGCTGCCGGCCAGCGACGACCGTTGCGAGACGCACGTGGTGATCACCGATCCGACTTCCGGTAGCAGGCGGGCGATCCATTTCCAGGAGTGGTGGGTACGCCATCGCGCGCAGGTGCCCACCCACAGCTTTGCGTTCGTCGGTGCCGAAAAAGCAACGGCCACAAGCGAAGCGGTGACCGCTATCGCCGAGGCCGACGTCATCATGGTGGCGCCGTCGAATCCCGTGGTCAGCGTCGGCGCCATCCTCGCCGTGCCCGGAATCCGGGCCGCGCTGCGGGCGGCCACCGCCCCGATCGTCGGCTACTCCCCGATCATTGGCGGAAAACCGTTGCGCGGCATGGCCGATGCCTGCCTGTCGGTGATCGGCGTGGACTCCACCGCCGAGGCGGTGGGCCGGCACTACGGCGCCCGCAGTGCGACCGGGATCCTGGACTGCTGGCTGGTGCACGAGGGTGACCGTGCCGAGATCGACGGAGTGTCGGTGCGCGCCGTCCCCCTGTTGATGAGCGACCCGCAGGCGACGGCGGACATGGTGCGCGCCGGACTCGACCTGGTGGGCGTCGCCGGGTGAGCGCGCTGCCGCCGGCCGGCGAGCACGGCTCAGCCGCCAAGATTGAAATCCTGCCCGTCACCGGCCTGCCCGAGTTCCGGCCCGGCGATGACCTGGCCGCCGCGCTCGCCGGGGCCGCGCCGTGGCTGCGCGACGCCGACGTGGTGGTGGTGACCAGCAAGGTGGTGTCCAAGTGCGAGGGCCGCCTGGTGCCGGCACCCGTCGCTGAAGAAGCACGAGACCGGTTGCGCCGCCAGCTGGTCGACGATGAAGCGGTCCGCGTGCTGGCCCGCAAGGAACGGACGCTGATCACCGAGAACCGGCTGGGGCTGATTCAGGCGGCGGCCGGAGTGGACGGATCCAACGTCGGGCGAACCGAATTGGCGCTGCTGCCGGTGGACCCGGACGGCAGCGCCGCCGCCCTGCGCGCCGCGCTGCGCGAGCGACTCGGCGTTACCGTCGCCGTGGTGATCACCGACACCATGGGCCGCGCGTGGCGCAACGGCCAGATCGACGCCGCCGTCGGCACGGCCGGTCTGGCGGTGCTGCACAACTATTCGGGTGCCGTCGACCGGCACGGCAACGAACTGGTAGTCACCGAGGTAGCCGTCGCCGACGAGATCGCGGCCGCCGCCGACCTGGTCAAGGGCAAGCTGACCGCGATGCCGGTGGCCGTGGTGCGCGGGCTGCGCCCGATCGACGACGGTTCGACAGCCCGCCACCTGGTGCGAGCGGGCACCGAAGACCTGTTCTGGCTCGGCACCGCCGAGGCCATCGAGTTGGGCCGCGCGCAGGCTCAGTTATTGCGCCGCTCCGTGCGCCGGTTCAGCGATCAGCCGGTGCCGCCGGATCTCGTCGAATCCGCGGTAGCCGAGGCCCTCACGGCGCCGGCCCCGCATCACACCCGCCCGGTGCGCTTCGTCTGGCTGCAGGACCCGGGCACCCGTACGCGATTGCTCGACCGGATGAAAGACAAGTGGCGCGCCGACCTCGCCGGCGACGGCCGGCCGGCGGACTCCGTCGAGCGCCGGCTGGCCCGCGGCCAGATCCTCTACGACGCAACAGAAGTCATCATCCCGTTCCTGGTGCCCGAGGGGGCGCACCGCTATCCCGACGCCGCCCGCACCGCGGCCGAGCACACCATGTTCACCGTGGCGGTCGGGGCGGCCGTGCAGGCGCTGCTGGTCGCGCTGGCGGTGCGCGGCGTGGGCAGTTGCTGGATCGGGTCGACGATCTTCGCCGGCGATGTGGTCCGCAACGAGCTCGCGCTGCCCGGCGATTGGGAGCCGCTGGGTGCCGTCGCGATCGGGTATGCGGCCGAACCGGCCGGTTTGCGCGACCCGGTTCCGTCCGCGGACCTGTTGATCCGCAGATGAAGACATTCGCGGGCAAGGCGGCCGTGACGGCCGACAAGATCCGCGGCGGCTACTACACGCCGGCGCCGATCGCCCGCTTTCTCGCCGAGTGGGTTACGCAGGCCGGGCCCCGGGTGCTGGAGCCGTCGTGCGGGGACGGACGGATCCTGCGCGAACTTGCCGCCCGCAGCGATCAGGCGCACGGGGTGGAACTCGTTGCCGGCGAAGCGGCGAAGGCGCGCGCGTTCGCGCCGGTGGACACCGCGGACCTGTTCTCCTGGCCGGGCGCGGCCGGCTGGGACGGCGTCGCGGGCAACCCGCCTTACATCCGTTTCGGACACTGGGACGCGCGGCAGCGCGAACCGGCGTTGGCGATGTTGCATCGAGAAGGCCTGCGGCCCAACAGATTGACCAACGCGTGGGTGCCGTTCGTGGTGGCGAGCACCACGCTGGTGCGCAACGGGGGCCGGGTGGGGCTGGTGCTGCCGGCCGAGCTGCTCCAGGTCTGCTACGCAGCGCAACTGCGGGACTTTCTGGTGAGCCGGTTCCGGGAGATCACCGTGGTGAGCTTCCGGCGCCTGGTGTTCGACGGCGTGCTGCAGGAGGTGGTGCTGTTCTGCGGCGTCGCCGGACGCGGCCCGGCGCGCATCCGCACGGTGCAGCTGGACGACGCGGCAGCGCTGGCCGACGTGGACTTGGACGTGCCGTCGGCTCCGGCGCTGTTGCACGAGCGGGAGAAGTGGACCGCGTACTTTCTCGACCCGGCGCAGATCAGCACACTGCGGGCCCTCAAGGACTCCCGCGCGATGACGCGGCTGGGCCGGGTGGCCGAGGTGGACGTGGGCATCGTGACGGGACGCAACAGCTTCTTCACCTTCACCGACGCGCAGGCCCGGGACCTGGGGGTCACGCGGCACTGTGTGCCACTGGTGTCCCGCAGCGTTCAGTTGTCCGGGTTGTTCTACGATATCGATTGCCGCACCAGCGATATGGCCGCCGGTCAGCGCACCTGGCTGCTGAACGCGCCGGCGCACCCGCACGACGGCGCGCTGCTCGCGCACATCGCGGCCGGCGAGGCGGCCGGCGTGCAGCGCGGCTACAAGTGCTCGCTGCGCAGGCCGTGGTGGACCACACCGTCGCTGTGGGTGCCGGATCTGTTCATGCTGCGCCAGATTCACCTGACCCCGCGTCTGACGGTCAACGCCGCCGCGGCGACCAGTACCGACACCGTGCACCGGGTGCGGGTCGCGGCCGGCACCGAGCCCGGTGCGCTGGCCGCCGTCTTCCACAACAGCGCGACGTTCGCCTTCGCCGAGATCATGGGCCGCAGCTACGGCGGCGGCATACTGGAGCTCGAGCCCGCCGAAGCCGAACAGTTGCCCATCCCCCCGCCGGGGTGCGCCGGCCCCGACCTGGCCGCCGATGTCGACCTGTTGTTGCGGGCCAACGAGATCGAGAAGGCGCTCGACCTGGTGGACCGACGTGTGCTGATCGAGGAGCAGGGGGTGTCGCCAGAGGTGGTGGCGCGGTGCCGCGCGGCCTGGGTCGCGCTGCGGGATCGGCGGACCGGCAGAGGGTCGCGGTGAGCGTGCGCGACTCGGTGATCGCGCTGCTCACCGACTGGCAGGCACCGAACCCGGCTCAGGACGCGTTGCGGGAGGCGGTGCTGGGGTTTGCGCTCGCCCGCGCCGACGCCTGCCTGCGGGCGTGCGAACCCGGCCACATCACCGCCTCCACCTTGGTGCTCGACGACGCCGGCACGCAGGTGTTGCTCACCCTGCACCCCCGGCTGGGCCGCTGGGTGCAGCTGGGCGGGCACTGCGAGGACCACGACGCGGACATCCTCGCCGCCGCTGCCCGCGAGGCCACCGAGGAATCCGGCGTCCCGGGTTTGCGGCTGCGGCCCGAACTCGTTGCGGTGCACGTGCATCCGGTCACCTGCTCGCTGGGGATTCCGACGCGGCACATGGACCTGCAGTTCATGGCGCACGCCCCGGCTGGCGCGCGGATCGTGCTCAGCGACGAGTCCGACGACCTGCGGTGGTGGCCGGCCGACGAGTTGCCGCCGGGCACCGACCACGCGCTGGAGCACTTGGTGCGGCAGTCCTTGCGCCGAGTGTGAAGCTGGCCGCACGTTCGCGCGGGAACGCTCAGACGTCCGAGGAGTAGCGGATGCCGCCGTCGGGAATCCGCACGCCCGGCCACACCCGCGCGCCGCGCAGCAGTTCGCACCGGGCGCCGATGTCGGCGCCGTCGCCGATCACACCGTCGCGGATCAGCGCCCGGGGGCCGATGCGGGCCCCGAAGCCGATGATCGAGCGCTCGATCACGCAGCCGGCCTCCACCTTGACGCCGTCGAAGATGACCGCGCCGTCCAGCCGGACGCCCGGACCGATCTCGGCGCCGCGCCCCACGACCGTGCCGCCGATCAGCAGCGCCCCGGGCGCCACGGCCGCGCCGTCGTGCACCAGACTCTCCGCACGCTGGCCTTGCAGCGCCGGCGACGGCGCAATGCCGCGCACCAGGTCCGCCGACCCGCGGACGAAATCCTCCGGAGTGCCCATGTCGCGCCAGTACGTGGCGTCGACGTAACCGCACACCTTCACCGCAGGATCCGACAGCAGCGCCGGGAATACCTCGCGCTCCACCGAGACCTCACGGCCGCGCGGGATCCGGTCGATGATGTGGCGGGCGAAGACGTAACACCCGGCGTTGATCTGGTCGGTGGGCGGGTCCTGGGTCTTCTCCAGGAACGCGGTGACGCGGCCCTCGGTGTCGGTCGGTACGCAACCGAACGCCCGGGGATCGCTCACCCGCACCAGGTGCAGTGTGACATCGGCCCGGTGGTCGGCGTGAAAGGCCAGCAATTGGCCCAGGTCGGTGCCGGACAACACGTCACCGTTGAAGACCATCACGGTGTCGTGCCGCAGCCTGCTGGCCACATTGGCGATGCCGCCGCCAGTGCCCAGCGGTTTCTCCTCCGTCACGTAGTCGATCTGCAAGCCCAGCTTGGAGCCGTCGCCGAACTCGGCCTCGAACACCTCGGCCCGGTACGAGGTGCCCAGCACCACATGCTCGATGCCGGCCGCGGCGATCCGCGACAGCAGGTGGGTGAGGAATGGCAGCCCGGCCGTCGGCAGCATCGGCTTGGGCGCCGACAGCGTCAGCGGCCGCAGCCTGGTGCCCTTGCCGCCGACCAGCACCACCGCATCCACGTCATGGGTTGCCAACTCAGCGCCGCCCTTCTGCCAGTTCTTTTCCAGACACGCGGCGCGACCGGCGCAGGGCATTGCGCACCATCACGCGCGAACGCACCGCCAGGGATGCCCGCAGCGTCCAGCGCAGCGGAGCCCACCACCACCCAGGGTGCCGGTCGGCCAGGAAGATATAGGTACTGCGGTGGTGTGCGGCCAGATGGCGGCCCGGGTCGCGTCCGGTCGAGTGGCCCTTGTGATGCAACACCTCGGACGACGGCACATATACGGACAGCCAGCCGGCCTTGCCGAGCCGGTCGCCGAGGTCGACGTCTTCCATGTACATGAAATAGCGCTCGTCGAAGCCACCGATCTGGTCGAACGCCGACCGCCGCACCAGCAGACACGATCCGGACAGCCAGCCGACCTCCCGCTCACTGGGATCGAGGTGCTCCTGACGGTAGGCGCGCGTCCACCGGTTGCGCGGCCAGACCGGCCCGAGCACCGCATGCATGCCGCCGCGGACCAGGCTGGGCAGGTGGCGCGCCGAGGGGTACACCGACCCGTCCGGGTCGCGAATCAGCGGGCCCAGCGCGCCGGCGCGCGGCCAGCGGGCCGCCGCGTCCAGCAGGGCGTCGATGCTGCCCGGGCCCCACTGCACATCGGGGTTCGCCACGATCACCCACTCGTCGTCCCACTGGCCGTCGCGCAGCGTCGCGACCGCACGGTTGACGGCCGTTCCGTATCCCAGGTTGGCGCCGGTGGGCATCAGCCGCACGTTCGGGTAGCGCTCGACGGCCGCCTCCGGTGCGCCGTCGGTGGAGCCGTTGTCGGCCAGCACCACGCCGACCGGCCGGTCGGTGGCCAGCGCCAACGACGCCAGGAACCGTTCCAGGTGCGGGCCCGGCGAATAGGTCACCGCGACGACCGGCAGCACGTCACTCACGCGTAGAGGGTAACGGTCGATCGGATGCCGCCGTCAGCGCCGCGTTGAGCGCCTCGCGCCAGGGCCGCAATGGCGTCAGGCCGGCGGCGGCCCAGGACCGGCCGGACAGTGCGGAGTAAGAGGGCCGCATCGCCGGCCGCGGGAACTCGGCGGTGCTGCACGGCTGCACCCGCCGGGGGTCTGCGCCGCTCTCCTCGAATACCGCGCGGGCCTGTTCGTAACGGGACACCACGCCCTGGTTGGCGACATGCAACAGCCGGCCCCGCACGGGGCTGCCGGCCAGCTCCAGCAGGGCCGCGGCCAGGTCTGCGGCGTAGGTCGGCGAACCGGTCTGGTCGTCGACGACTTTGATAGGACCGGCAGCGACATCCCTGGCGGCCAGCCGCTGCATGACGGCGACGAAGTCGCCTCTGCCGCACCCGCCGGTGTACACCCAGGCGGTGCGCACCACGACGGCTTCCGGCAGCGCCGCCAAGACGGCCCGCTCCCCGGCGAGCTTGCTCCGGGCGTACACGCCCTGCGGGCCGGTGCGGTCGTCCGGTTCGTAGGGCCGCGGGTCCGAGTCTCCGAAGTCGCCGTCGAAGACGTAGTCGGTGGAGATGTGGATCAGCCGGGCGCCGACGCGCGCGCAGGCCCGGGCCAGGTGCTCCGGCCCGGTGGCGTTCACGGCGTACGCGCCGGTCTCGTCGCTCTCGGCGCCGTCGACGTCGGTGTAGGCCGCGCAGTTGATGACGACGTCGCCGGCCCGGACCAGCCCGTCCGCCGCGGACGGGTCGGTGATGTCGAACTGCGTCGAGGTTCTGGCCAGCACGGGGCGACCCACGCGGGCGGCCCGCGCGGTCACCAGGGTGCCCAGCTGCCCCCCGGCACCCGTGACCACTAGCCGTTCCGGCCCGCTCGACATGCTCCGAGTCTGGCACGCCGAGCCCGGCTACCCGGAAAGCGGCTGTTGCACAAGTAGCCTACAGTGATGCCTGCGCAAAGTGTGGCTCGTGTGACTCGTGTGATGTGCACCGCCCTCGCCGTGGTGGTGGTGCTCGGCACCGGGGTGGCCTGGAGCAACGTCCGGTCTTTCGAGGACGGCATCTTCCACATGTCGTCACCCTCACTCGGCCACGGCGCCGACGACGGCGCCATCGACATCCTGCTGGTCGGGCTGGACAGCCGCACCGACGCGCACGGCAACCCGTTGACCGCCGAGGAGCTGGCCACGCTGCGCGCCGGCGACGAGGAAGCGACCAACACCGACACCATCATCCTGGTGCGGATTCCCAACAACGGGAAGTCGGCGACGGCGATCTCGATTCCCCGCGACTCCTACGTCTCGGCCCCCGGCCTGGGCAAGACCAAGATCAACGGCGTCTACGGCCAGACCCGCGAGATCAAGCGGACCAGCCTGGTACAGGCCGGCGCTTCGGCCGCCGAAGCCGCCACCGCGGGCACCGAGGCCGGGCGTGAGGCGCTGATCAAGACGGTGGCCGACCTCACCGGCGTCACCGTCGACCACTACGCCGAAATCGGCTTGCTCGGCTTCGCCCTGATCGCCGACGCCCTCGGTGGAGTCGACGTGTGCTTGAAAGATGCTGTGTACGAACCGCTCTCGGGCGCCGACTTTCCGGCCGGCCGGCAGCGACTCAACGGCCCGCAGGCGCTGAGCTTCGTCCGCCAACGCCACGAACTGCCGCGCGGCGACCTCGACCGCGTGGTGCGCCAGCAGGCGGTGATGGCGTCGCTGGCCCACCGGGTGATCTCCGGCAAGACGCTGTCCAGCCCGGCCACGCTAAAGCGCCTCGAACAGGCCGTACAGCGGTCGGTGGTGTTGTCCGCGGGGTGGGACATCATGGATTTCGTCCAGCAGGTGTCCAAGCTGACCGGCGGCAACGTCGCGTTCGCCACCATTCCCGTGCTCGACGGCGCCGGCTGGAGCGACGACGGCATGCAGAGCGTGGTGCGGGTGGACGCGCATGCGGTGCAGGACTGGGTCGGCGGGCTGCTGCACGAGCAGGACCAGGGCAAGACCGAGGAACTCGCGTTCACACCGGGCAAGACCACGGTCAACGTGATGAATGACACCGACATCAACGGACTGGCCTCGGCGGTGCTGGATGTGCTGAGCGCCAAGGGCTTCACCGCCGGATCGGCCGGCAACAACGAGGGCGGCCACGTCAAGAACAGCCAGGTGCGCTCCGCCAAGACCGACGATCTGGGTGCCCAGGAGGTCGCCCGGCAACTGGGCGGGCTGCCCGTCGTGGCCGACTCCTCGATTCCGGCCGGGCAGGTGCGGGTGGTGCTGGCCAACGACTACACCGGCCCGGGCTCCGGGCTCGACGGCGCGACGCCGACGGCGGCGCGGGCCGCCACCGTCGGATCGGTCAACAGCAACGTGCCGGCACCGTCGCCGATCCTTACCGCGGGTTCGGAGAATCCGGAGTGCATCAACTGAACCCGACACTCTCCGGGGCGATACTGGACCCGTTGCTGCGCGCCGACCCGGTGGGTCCGCGCATCACGTATTACGACGACGCCAACGGCGAACGGATCGAGCTGTCCGCCGTGACGCTGGCCAACTGGGCCGCCAAGACCGCCAACCTGTTTCGCGACGAGCTGGGCGCCGGGCCGGACAGCCGGATCGGCGTGCTGCTCCCGGCGCACTGGCAGACGGCGGCGGTGCTGTTCGGGGTGTGGTGGATCGGCGCCGAGGCGGTACTGGACGGTCCGGCCGATATCGCGCTGTGCACGGCCGACCGGCTGGACGAGGCCGACGCCGCCGTCTCCGGTGGCGAGGTCGCGGTGCTGTCGCTGGACCCGTTCGGGCGCCCCGTCCCCGATCTGCCGATCGGCGTCACCGACTACGCCACCGCGGTGCGCGTGCACGGCGACCAGATCGTGCCCGAGCCCCGGCCCGGTCCGGCTCTGGCCGGTCAGTCGGTCGGCCAGCTGGTCGCCGCCTGCGCCGAATCGGCGGCGATGCAAGGTCTGACGGCCACCGATCGGGTGCTGTCCACCGCGTCCTGGGCACGGCCGCAGCACCTGGTCGACGGGCTGCTGGCGGTGCTGTCCGTCGGCGCATCGCTGGTCCAGGTGGCCAATCCCGATCCGTCGGCGCTGCCACGGCGGATCGAGATGGAAAAGGTGACCAAGGTCCTGTAGCCGGGTTCTCCCAGCCTGCAAAGTTGGCGCGGAAGTGCGAGTACGGCCCGCCAGATCTACAGTCTCGGTGCAGCGCGGCGCCGGGCACAGCGCCCTGACTCGCTACCACTGCGGCGCGCTGCGGTAAAGCGCGAGGATGGCCCGCCAGATGTAGAGTCCCGCAGGCGCGACACCTCACGACACATGTTGATATTGCAATATTTCAATGTTACTGTCGGTCGCGACGGGAACACGACGGGAAAGGATTCCAACCATGGCTGTGCAGGTGCTCTTGGCGAAGGCGGCTTCGACGGTGATCACCGGTTTGGCGGGCGTGACCGCCTACGAGGTGCTCAAGAAGGCGGCCAAGAAGGCGCCGCTGCACCAAACCGCGGTTGCCACAGCCGAACTGGGCCTGCGCGGGACCCGCAAGGCCGAGGTGGCCGCCGAGTCGGCCCGGCTCAAGATCGCCGACGTGATGGCCGAGGCCCGTGAGCGCATCGGCGAGGAGGCACCCACCCCGGCCGTCGGCGACGTCCACGACCACGACCACTGAGCCATGGCCCTCGCGCTGGTACCAGATCTCGCCGCGGCCACCGACCCCGCGCTGCAGGTGATCTCCGACGCGGCCGGGCGGATGCGGGTTCGGGTGGACTGGGTCCGCTCCGATTCGCGGCGCGCCGTCGCCGTGGAGGACGCCGTCGCCAAGTGCAACGGTGTCCGCGTCGTCCACGCCTACCCGCGCACGGGCTCGGTCGTCGTCTGGTACTCCCCCAAACGTTGCGACCGCGCGGCCGTGCTGGATGCGATCACCGGCGCGGCTCTTGTCGCCGCCGAACTGATCCCGACACGCTCACCCCATTCCGAGGAGATTCGCAACGCCGATGTGCTGCGCATGGTGATCGGCGGCGTGGCCCTGGCCCTGCTCGGCGTGCGCCGTTACGTGTTCGCGCGGCCGCCGCTGCTGGGGCCTAGCGGCCGGATGGTGGCCACCGGGGTCACCATTTTCACCGGCTACCCGTTCTTGCGCGGCGCCCTGCGCTCGGTGGGGTCGGGCAAGCTCGGCACCGACGCACTGGTCTCCGCGGCAACCGTGGCCAGCCTGATCCTGCGCGAGAACGTCGTCGCCCTCACCGTGCTGTGGCTGCTCAACATCGGCGAGTACCTGCAGGATCTGACGTTGCGCCGGACCCGGCGGGCCATCTCGGAGTTGCTGCGCGGCAACCAGGACACCGCCTGGGTCCGGCTCACCGAAGGGCCCGATGCCGGCACCGAGGTGCAAGTGCCGATCGACACGCTGGAAATCGGTGACCAGGTGGTCGTGCACGACCATGTCGCGATCCCGGTCGACGGCGAAGTGGTCGAGGGTGAGGCCGTGGTCAACCAGTCCGCGATCACCGGCGAGAATCTGCCGGTGAGCGTCACGGCCGGAGCGCGCGTGCACGCTGGTTCGGTGGTGATACGCGGGCGTCTGGTGGTGCGCGCCCAGGCGGTCGGAAACCAGACCACCATCGGCCGCATCATCACCAGAGTCGAAGAGGCACAACACGATCGGGCCCCTATCCAGACCGTCGGCGAGAACTTCTCCCGTCGGTTCGTGCCGACGTCGTTCGTCGTCTCGGCGCTGACCCTGCTGGTGACCGGCGATGTGCGGCGCGCCATGACCATGCTGCTGATCGCCTGCCCGTGCGCGGTGGGACTAGCCACCCCGACGGCGATCAGCGCCGCGATCGGCAACGGCGCGCGCCGCGGCATCCTGATCAAGGGCGGATCACACCTCGAACAGGCCGGCCGGGTGGACGCGATCGTCTTCGACAAGACCGGAACGCTCACCGTCGGCCGCCCGGTGGTGACGAATATCGTTTCGTTGCACAAGGATTGGGAGCCCGAACAGGTACTGGCCTACGCCGCCAGCTCGGAGATCCACTCGCGCCACCCGCTGGCCGAGGCGGTGATCCGCTCCACCGAGGAACGCCACATCAGCATCCCGCCGCACGAGGAGTGCGAGGTGCTGGTCGGTCTGGGCATGCGAACCTGGGCCGACGGCCGCACCCTGCTGCTGGGCAGTCCCGGCCTGCTGCGCGCCGAGAAGGTCAAGGTGTCCAAGAAGGCGCAGGAGTGGGTCGGCAGGCTGCGCCGCCAGGCCGAGACGCCGCTGCTGCTGGCCGTGGACGGTGTGCTGGTCGGGCTGATCAGCCTGCGCGACGAGGTGCGGCCGGAGGCCGCCGAGGTGCTGACCCGGCTGCGCGACAGCGGAGTTCGCCGGATCGTCATGCTGACCGGGGACCATCCCGACATCGCCGAAGTGGTCGCCGACGAACTGGGCATCGACGAGTGGCGCGCCGAGGTGATGCCCGAGGACAAGCTCGAGGTGGTGCGCCAACTGCAGGACGACGGGTACGTCGTCGGGATGGTCGGCGACGGCATCAACGACGCGCCGGCGCTGGCGGCCGCGGACATCGGCATCGCGATGGGCCTGGCCGGCACCGATGTTGCGGTGGAGACGGCCGACGTCGCACTGGCCAACGACAACCTGCACCGCCTGCTGGACGTGCGTGACCTGGGCGCCCGCGCGGTGGACGTCATCCGGGAGAACTACGGGATGTCCATCGCGGTCAACGCGGCCGGGCTGCTCATCGGTGCGGGGGGCGCCCTGTCACCGGTGCTGGCCGCGATCTTGCACAACGCGTCGTCGGTGGCCGTGGTGGCCAACAGTTCCAGGCTGATCCGCTACCGGCTGGATTAGTCAGGCTGGATCAGTCAGCAACAGTCCTGACCGCGCCAGGCCAGCACGCCCTGCCAGACGGCGACGCCGGCCACCGCCAGCCCGATCGCGGGATCGATCCACCACCCGGCGGGCCAGGCGGCGGTGACCGCCAGGCCGATCAGCACCCCGGCCGCCTGCGTGGCACAAAGGTAGTTCTGCGTGCCCTCGCCCTCGGTCGCGCCGGAGTGCAGCCGCGCGCCCACCCGATGATTGGCCCAGCCGAGCACCGGCATCAGCACCAGGGCCAGCGCGGTCAGTCCGATGCCGATCACCGAGGTCTCGGCATGCTGGCCGCCGACGATATGACGCACCGACTCGGCGGCGACGTAGGGCGCCACCAGCCAGAAGGACAGCGCGACCCCGCGTTGGGCGCGCCGCTCTGCGGTTTGCGACAGAATGCGGTCGCCGGTGAACCGCCACAGCACCATGGCACTGGCCAGGCCCTCGGATGCGCCGCCGAGCGCCCAGCCGGTCAGTGCCACCGATCCGACCGTCAGGCCCTCCCACAATCCCACGCCGCCTTCGGTGAGCAACACCGCCAGGCTGACCCATGCGAGCCGGCGGGCCCATACGACGTTGCGCTGCCAGCCGTCGGGCAGTGGCGCGGCGGGGGCAGCGCCGCAGACGTCGTGATCATGGGCGCCAGTCGCCATTTCCATTCCACGATGCTAGCGGCGGTACGGACACCGGGCGTGCACCGATCGTCGCGGGCGGGGCCGGGAGTTAGTGTGCTGGTGATGCGCACCGACGACGACACCTGGGACCTGGCGTTCAGTGTGGGTGCCACGGCCACCATGGTGGCGGCCGGACGCGCCCGGGCCGACCGGGCAGGACTGATCGACGACCCCTTCGCCGAGCCGCTGGTGCGCGCGGTCGGCATCGACTTCTTCACCCGCTGGGCGTGCGGCGACCTGGATACCGCGGACGTCGACTTTCCCGACGCCCCGTGGGGCATGCAGCGCATGACCGACCAGCAGGCGGCGCGCACCCGCCACATCGACGAGTTCTTCGCCGCCACCCAGGCCGCCGGCATCCGTCAGGCGGTCATCCTGGCCTCCGGCCTCGACGCACGCGGCTACCGGCTGCCGTGGGCCCGGGAGACGACCGTTTTCGAGATCGACGTCCCCCAGGTCATCGAGTTCAAGACCGCCACTTTGGCCGCCCTGAGCGCCACTCCCACCGCCGACGTGCGCCCGGTCCCGGTCGACCTGCGCCATGACTGGCCGTCGGCGCTTTGCCGGGCCGGGTTCGACGCCGGCCGCCCCAGCGCCTGGGCCGCCGAGGGACTCTTCGGGTACCTGCCGCCGGCGGGCCAGGATCTGCTGCTGGACAACATCTCGGCGCTCAGCGCAGTGGGCAGCCGGCTGGTGGCCGAGGTCTTCTTCAGCGCCCCGGCCAGCCGGGAGCTGTACGACGCCATCTTCGGCCGGTGGTACGAGCACGGGCTGGACGTCGAGATGGACCGGCTGGGCTACCCGGGCGACCGCAACGACGTCGCGACGTACCTTCAGCGACACGGGTGGGACGTCACGCGGACCCCGCTCAACGAATTGCTGGTAGCCAACGGATTTCGGCCGCACGCCACCGGCCGGTCCACCGACGAAACCATGTTCACCGAGAACTACTACTGCACTGCGGTGCTGCAGGTAGGAAGGTCCAGCTGATGCCGAACTCCGCCAAGCCCCTGGACGGCTACCGGGTACTCGACTTCACCCAGAACGTCGCCGGGCCCCTGGCCGGCCAGATACTGGCCGACCTGGGCGCAGAGGTCGTCAAGATTGAGGCTCCGGGTGGCGAGCAGTCCCGGCGGCTCACCTCCGTACTGCCCGGCCGCCCGCCGCTGGCCACCTACTTTCTGCCCAACAACCGGGGCAAGAAATCGGTGGCGGTGGACCTCACCGAGGAGGCCGCCCGACACCAGGTCCTGCGGCTGGCCGATACCGCCGACGTCGTGCTCGAGGGCTTTCGGCCCGGCGTCATGGAACGCCTGGGCCTGGGTCCCGACGAACTGCGGGCGCGAAACCCCAGACTGATCTATGCGCGCCTGAGCGCGTTCGGCGGAAACGGCCCGAACGGCACCCGCCCCGGCGTCGACCTGATGGTGGCCGCCGAGGCCGGCATGTGTACGGGCATGGCCACGCCGAGCGGCAAACCGCAGATCATCCCGTTCCAGCTCGTCGACAACGCCAGCGGGCATGTGCTCGCCCAGGCGGTGCTGGCCGCGCTGCTCAATCGGGAGCGGCACGGGGTGGGCGACCTGGTGCAGGTGGCGATGTACGACGTCGCCGTCAGCCTGCAGGCCAACCAGCTGACCATCCACCTGAACAAGCCCGCCGGGCAACCCACATCCAAGCCGGCCACATCGCCGGCGAAGAAGCGCAAGGGGGTGGGCTTTGCCACCCAGCCGTCCGACGCTTACCAAGCCTCCGACGGCTACCTGGTCATCAGCGCATACGTGCCCAAACACTGGGCGAAGTTGTGCCAGATCATCGGCCGACCCGACCTCATCGACGACGAACGGTTCGCCGATCAGCGCTCCCGGGCGATCAACTATCCCCAATTGACCGACGAACTCGAATCGGCGCTGGCCGCGAAGACCGCCGCGGAATGGGTGCAGCTGCTGCAGGAAGGGGGCTTGATGGCCTGCCTGGCCTACACCTGGAAGCAGGTGGTCGACACGCCGTTGTTCGCCGAGAACGACCTTTCGCTGAAGGTGGGCAGCGGGGACGCCGCGGTGACGGTGATTCGCACCCCGGCGCGTTACTCGAGCTTCGACGCCAGGGTCACCGAGCCGCCGCCGGCCGTCGGTCAGCATAATGACCTGTTCCTGGGCACAGCCGGCACGAACGGCTGAACCGCGACGCACACCGAACACCAAGGTTCGCGGCGCAGCCGGGACGCTGCGAAACGCTTTCTTTGAATTGCCCATGAAACTGCCCGGTGTTTGCCGGATAGCCGAGGCGTGCATGGAGTATTTGGTCAGACGTCGGTCGCGGGATTCACATAATTAGCTCGACGCAGATGTGGCCGAATGCCTGGTTCCGACCCATGGACACCCGATCGACCCCGCCCGTTAACGCCGGTCCGATTGCCTGAACACGCACCGGCCACGAGGAGTTTCATGAGCAGCGCTGTGAACGGATCCACCGGGGCGTCCCGGGTCCAGACGTTTCTCGTGAACCTGCGGCACGACTTGCCGGCATCACTTGTCGTCTTCCTGGTCGCGCTGCCCCTTTCGCTGGGTATCGCGATCGCCTCGGGAGCACCGCTGATGGCCGGTTTGATCGCCGCCGTCAGCGGCGGCATCATCGCCGGATCGATCGGCGGATCGGTGCTGCAGGTCAGCGGTCCGGCTGCCGGCCTGACGGTCGTGGTGGCGGGATTGATAGAAGACTTCGGCTGGGGCATGACCTGTGTGATCACCGTCTGCGCCGGCGCGGTACAGATCCTGCTGGGTCTGGTGCGGGTGGCGCGTGCCGCGCTGGCCGTCGCGCCGGTAGTGGTGCACGCGATGCTGGCCGGCATCGGCGTCACCATCGTGTTGCAGCAGTTCCACGTGCTGTTGGGCGGATCGTCGCGTAGCTCGGCATGGGCGAACATCGAGGCACTGCCCAGCGGCATCCTCAATCACGAGTTGCATGAAGTGATCGTGGGCAGTGTCGTGATCGCCATCCTGTTGCTGTGGCCGAAACTGCCGCCCAAGGTCAGGTTCGTCCCGGGTGCCCTGGTGGCCATCTTCGCGGCTACGGCGCTGTCGCTGTTGGTGAACCTGCAGGTCGAGCGGATCAACCTGTCGGGCAGTTTCTTCCAAGCTATCGGCTTGCCGCAACTGCCGCCGATGGCGCCGGGTGGACACCCGTGGACGCAAGAGATCGGCGCGGTGGCCCTGGGCGTGGTGACAGTCGCATTGATCGCCAGTGTCGAGTCGTTGCTGTCGGCGGTCGGTATCGACAAGCTGCACAACGGCCCGCGGACGAACTTCAACCGGGAGATGATCGGGCAGGGCAGCGCGAACCTGGTGTCCGGCCTGCTGGGCGGATTGCCGGTCACCGGGGTCATCGTGCGCAGTTCCACCAACGTGGCCGCGGGTGCCCGTACCCGCACATCGGCGGTGCTGCACGGCGTCTGGATCCTGCTGTTCGCGTCACTGCTCACTAGCCTGGTCGAGCTCATCCCCAAGGCCGCACTGGCCGGGCTGCTCATCGTGATCGGCATTCAGCTGATCAAGCTGGCGCACGTCCAGGTCGCGGTGCGGACCGGCAATTTCGTGATCTACGCCATCACCATCCTGTGTGTGGTGTTCCTCAACCTGCTCGAGGGTGTGGCAATCGGACTGGCCATCGCGATCGGCTTCCTGCTGGTGCGGGTGATCCGTGCGCCGATCGAAGCCAGGCCGGTCGGCGGAACATCCAAGCAGTGGCAGGTCGACATCGACGGCACCTTGAGCTTCCTGCTACTACCACGGCTGACCAACGTGCTGTCGACGCTGCCGCCAGGCTCCGACATCACCCTGCACCTCAACGCCGACTACATCGACCACTCGATCTCCGAAGCGATCTCGGACTGGAAGATCGCCCACGAGGCGACCGGCGGAACGGTAGACATCGTCGAGACCTCGCCCGCGAATATGTCCAGTGCGCACAGCAGCCCACCCAAACGCCACTACACGGCCCGCTCACTGCGCGAGGCGCCGTGGCCGTCGCGGCGCGACCGCAACGGCGAAGGTGCCGACGCGTCGATCCTGGACGGCGTCCGGGAATACCACCGCAAAGGGGTCCGCACGCTGCACCACCACGTGGCAGAGCTGGTCAGTTCGCCGAACCCGGACGCGTTGTTCCTCACCTGCGCCGACTCCCGGATCTTGCCGGATACCATCACCGCCAGCAGGCCCGGCGACCTCTACATCGTCCGCAACGTCGGCAACCTGGTGCCGACCGATCCGGCCGAACACTCGGTGGACGCCGCCCTGGACTTCGCCGTCAACCAACTCGGCGTCAAATCGGTTGTGGTGTGCGGACATTCGTCGTGTCGGGCCATGCAAGTACTGCTCGACGACGGCACCGATGCACCGGATCGCCCCATCCGCCAGTGGCTGGCGTACGCGGATGACAGCTACCACGCATATCGGGACAACCATCCGGCACGCGTCAGCAGCACCCTGAACGGCTTCGCTTTCAGCGAACTGGACCAATTGGCCATCGTGAACGTTGCTGTCCAGGTGGAACGGCTCAACCGCCATCCGCTGATAGCGCCCCTGGTGGCCGCCGGGCAATTGCGCGTCGTCGGCATCTTCTTCGATTTCGCGACCGTGCACGTGCACGAAGTGGACCAGCACGGCATCGTGCACGCTCCGGAGAAAACCCCGGAAGCAGCGACGTCAGGCGTTGGGTAGGCGCACCACCTGGACGAAGAATTCGTCGATCTGCCGGACCGCGTTCATGAACTGGTCCAGATCCACCGGCTTGGTGACGTAGGCGTTGGCGTGCAGTTTGTAGCTGCGCAGAATGTCTTCCTCGGCCGAGGACGTGGTCAGCACGACGACCGGGATGCGACTCAGCTCGGGATCGGACTTGATCTTCTCCAGCAGGTGCCGGCCGTCGTATTTCGGCAGGTTGAGGTCCAGCAGGATCAGATCGGGCCGCGGCGCGTGTTCGTAGGCGCCCCTCCGGTAGAGGTAGTTCAGGCCCTCCTCGCCGTCGTGCGCCACGTGCAGCCTGTTGTTGAGCTTGTTGTGCTCGAACGCTTCCCGGGTGATCAACTCGTCCCCAGGGTCGTCTTCGACGAGCAGGATATCGATTGCGCGGCCGGGCGATGTCATTCGTGCACTCCTTCTCCAGTGGCCTCAGCGTCGGGTTCAGCGATGGGCAGCGTGAATTCAAACCGGGTTCCATCGGTGTAAGAGGTGTCGATCCAGACGGTCCCGCCGTGGTGTTCGACAATTTTCTTGCACATCGCAAGCCCCAGCCCTGTTCCACCATAGGTGTCCCGGCCGTGCAAGCGCTGGAAGATGATGAAGACCTTGCCGACGAACTCCTCCGGGATGCCGATGCCGTTGTCGGACACGCTGAACACCCAGTGGTCGCGCTGACGGTCGACACCGGGGCGGCAATCGATGACGATCCGCGGTGCGCGGTCTTCGCGCCGGAACTTCACCGCATTGCCGATCAGGTTCTGCCACAACATCGTCAGCAGCGTCGGATCACCGCAGACTCGCGGCAGCGGTGGCTTCGGGCGCACGATCTCGGCGCCCGATTCCTCGATCGCCGTGGCGAGGTTGGCGACCGCGGAATCCAGTGCCGTCTCCAGTTCCACCTCGGTGTACTTCGAGTTCAGGCGGCCGACCCGGGAGAAACTGAGCAGGTCGTTGATCAGCACCTGCATGCGCTTGGCGCCGTCGACGGCATAGTCGATGTACTGGATGCCCCGCTCGTCGAGCTGGTCGCCGTAGCGCTTCTCCAGCAGCTGGCAGAACGAGGCCACCTTGCGCAACGGTTCCTGCAGATCGTGCGACGCCACGTAGGCGAACTGTTCGAGCTCGGCATTGGACCGGCGCAGCTCGGCGGCCTGCTCGTCGAGTTGGCGCTGGGCTTCCTGGGACGCGTCGAGTTCCGCCACGATCCGCTGCCGCATGTTCTCCACGTCGACGGCGATGCCCCGGACATCGGCCGGCCGGGGCGGCGGCTCGATGCGGTCGTTGAAATGGCCGTCGGTGATGCGCCGGCAGACCGCGGCCAGCGCGGCCAGCGGACGGGTGACCGCACGCTGCACCAGCAACCCCAGCAGGGCGGCGGTGGCGAAAAAGAACAGCACCATGGCGCCCAGCACCCTGTCCCGCCAGTCGTTCATGCGCAGCAGTTGGGCGGCCCCCCGGTCGCGGGCCGCGGCCAAGTGCGCATTCTGGGTAGTGAACAGTGCACGCAGGTAGTCGAATTGGGCTTTGCCGAGTGCCGCCGCGGCACCCGGCACCACCGTGGGCGCGTTCGGTGCCACACTCGCGATGAGTGGCTCGGCGTAGTCTCGGCGCCAGTTGGCGGCGGTCGTCTCGATGGCGTCCAGGTCGGCGGTCAGATCGGGCCGCCGGCTCAGCCGCTTCCGGAGATCCTGGGCGGCCGCCCGCTCGGCGTTGACTCCGTCGTAGTAGGGGGTGAGAAACTGCCGATCGGCGGAGATCAGGTAACCACGCAGCCCTGTCTCCTGATCACGCAGCGCCGACTGCAGCTGATACGCCGACACGCGCGACGGCTGAATGTCATCTCTGAGCTCTTGCGACACCTGGTCGGTGCGATCCAGCAGCACCGCGCCGACCACCGCACCCAGCAGTACCAGTACCCCCATCGTGGACAGCACGACGACCAGCCAGCCCCGCACGGTCAGCCGCTGGTTGGGCAGCGAACCCGACGCATCGTTCCTCACGAGCGGTCGGTCCGCTCCACCCGGACCACGGCGATGTCATCGGTAAGCCCGCCCTGGGGCTGGGCCAGCTCCTGGGCTCCGTCGATGAGCGCGTCGACGAACTCCGCGGCGCCCAAGCGCGCATGGCCACGCGCCAGCGCCAGCAAGCCGTCCTCACCGAGCCGCCGGCTACCCCGGCCCGCGTAACCCTCGAAGAGTCCGTCGGTCAGCAGCAGCAACCCGTGACCGGCGGGCAGATCCAGCTCGTGTTGTGGCCAGTGGCTGCCCCGCAGGCCCAGCGCCGGTCCGAACGGCGGCTCGATCCACTCCACCGAACCCGGGCCGTGCAGCAACATCCCCGGATGACCCGCGCGGATTGAGGTGATTGCGCCCTCGGCCGGAATCGCCAGGCTCAGCACGGTGGCGAACACCCCGTTGTCGGCGCGTTCGGCGTGCAGCACCCGTTCCAGCTGACGCATCTGATCGACCCCGGCGATTCCGGCGAAAGTCAGTGTGCGCCAAGCGATCCGCAATGCCGCGCCCAGCGCCGCCTCGTCCGGACCGTGGCCGGCGACATCGCCGATCAGCACGTGGGTGACCCGGTCGGGGGTTTGCACCACGTCGTAGAAGTCGCCGCACAACAGGGCGTTCTCGCGGCTGGGCCGGTACCGGGCGACGATGTCGACGCCGGGGTTGTCCAGCAGTAGCGGTGAGGGCAACAGGCCCCTTTCCAGCAGCGCGTTCTCGCGGGCCCGCAGCTGGCTGGCGTGCAGGTCGGCGGCGATCAACTCCGCGCGCTTGCGCTCGATCGCGTAGAACAGCGCCCGCCGCAGCATCTCCGGCTCGACGCGGCCCTTGACCAGGTAGTCCTGCGCCCCGGCGGCGACCGCGGACGCACCGAAGTACTCGTCGTTGAAACCGGTCAGCACGACGATAGGCACGGTGGCATCGCTCTTGAGGATGCGGTCCAACGCGTCGATGCCGTTCGCGTCCGGCAGGTTGAGGTCGAGCAGGACACAGTCGGGGCGGGCGGAGGCGAGTTGGCGCTCGGCGTGCTCCATCGATTGCGCCCACACCACCTCGATGTCGGCGACGGTGTCGGCGATGAGTTCTTCGACCAGCACCGCGTCGGCGCGGTCGTCTTCGACCAACAGCAAAGACAGCGACTGCCAACTCGCCGCTTGAGCCACTGGATCGCCCACCGCCGTCAAGGACCCGTCACACGTGAGCGTGCACGCGCGATTGCGCTTGTCACATCACACCCCCCTGGGCAGTGCAGATATTCGTGGGTGGACAACGCGAAGGGCACGGCCGGTGCGCCGGCACCGGCCCTGCTTTCGTTGCCTCCCCGACTGGCTGCTCAATCGCGGGGACTTTGTCCTCAGGTGGATCGTAGGCGGTTGGAATGGGTCTTTCTCGTGAAGCGCCGACTGCGTGGCGTCCACTTCGGCGCGGTCAGCGCAATAGCGCCCTGGACATCACCACGCGCTGAATCTGGTTGGTGCCCTCGTAGATCTGGGTGATCTTGGCGTCGCGCATCATCCGCTCGACCGGGAAGTCGACGGTATAGCCGGCGCCGCCGAACAGCTGCACGGCATCGGTGGTGACCTCCATGGCCACATCCGAAGCCAGACACTTCGACGCCGCGGAAATGAAACCCAGGTTGCCCTCACCCCGCTCGGCGCGCGCCGCGGCCGAGTAGACCATCAACCGGGCGGCCTCCACCTTCATCGCCATGTCGGCGATCATGAACTGGACGGCCTGGAAGTCGCTGATCGACTGACCGAACTGCTTGCGGTCCTTGGTGTAGGCGATCGCGGCGTCCAGCGCACCCTGGGCGATGCCGACCGCCTGTGCGCCGATGGTCGGGCGGGTGTGGTCCAGGGTGGCCAGCGCCGTCTTGAACCCGGTGCCGGGGTCGCCGATCATCCGGTCGCCCGGGATCCGGCAGTTCTCGAAGTACAACTCCGTGGTGGGTGAGCCCTTGATGCCGAGCTTGCGCTCCTTGGGACCGATGGTGAAGCCCTCGTCGTCGATGTGCACCATGAACGCCGAGATACCGTTTGCGCCCTTGTCGGGGTCGGTCACCGCCATCACGGTGTACCAGCTCGACTTGCCGCCGTTGGTGATCCACGCCTTGGCACCGTTGAGGATCCAGTCGCCGCCGTCGGCCTTGGCCCGGGTGCGCATGGACGCCGCGTCCGAGCCGGCCTCGCGTTCGCTCAGCGCGTAGGAGGCCATGGCCGTGCCGTCCGCGATCGACGGCAGCACCTGCTTCTTCAGCTCGTCCGAGCCGCGCAGGATCAGGCCCATGGTGCCCAGCTTGTTGACCGCGGGGATCAGCGAGGCGGAGGCGTCCACGCGGGCCACTTCCTCGATGACGATGCAGGCCGCCACCGAGTCCGCGCCCTGACCGCCGTATTCCTCCGGCACGTGCACGGCATTGAAGCCCGACGCGTTGAGCGCGTCCAAGGCCTCCTGCGGGAAGCGGGAGTTCTCGTCCACGTCAGCGGCGTGCGGGGCGATCTCCTTCTCCGCCAGCGCGCGAATCGCCGCCCGCAACTCCTGGTGTTCCTCCGGCAGTTGGAACAGATCGAACGACGGGTTTCCGGCCCATCCAGCCATCTCCGGCCTCCTTGCTAGTCGCGGCTTAACTTACCCGCAAGTCTCTGCAGTTCCGCATCCTTGGCCCGCACACTCTGGGCCAGCTCCTCCTGAAACGCGAGAATCCGGTCCCGGAGTTCCGGGTCGGAGCAACCCAGCATTCGGACCGCCAGCAGTCCCGCGTTGCGCGCACCGCCGATGGACACCGTCGCCACCGGAACACCGGCCGGCATCTGCACGATCGACAGCAGCGAGTCCAGCCCGTCCAGCCGGGCCAACGGCACCGGCACACCGATCACCGGCAACGGCGTCGCGGAGGCGACCATTCCCGGCAGGTGTGCCGCACCACCGGCCCCGGCGATGATCACTTGGAGGCCACGATCGGCCGCTCGGCCGGCGTAGTCGAACATCACCGCCGGGGTGCGGTGCGCCGAGACCACCCGGACTTCGTGAGCGACCCCGAACTCGGTCAGCGCCATGGCGGCGTCCTGCATCACCGTCCAGTCGCTGTCGCTGCCCATGATCACCCCGACGCGTGGGGGGTGAGTCGGGTTATTCATGCGGATCCCATCCGTCCGTCCATTGCGCGTGAGACAACCAGTGTGCCGCCAGCTCCGCACGCTCGCGCAGCTCGGCGAGGCCATCGGCGCCGACCGCCCGCGTGCCGAGGAGGTTGACGTGCCCGACCTTGCGGCCGGGACGCTCGGCCTTGCCGTAGAGATGGACACGCGCGTCGGGCATCCGGGCGAACAGGTGGTGAATGCGTTCGTCGACGCTCATCGCCGGGGTCTGCGGCGCACCCAGCACGTTGGCCATCACCGTCACCGGCACGACGGCCTCGGTGTCACCCAGCGGGTAGTCCAGCACCGCCCGCAGATGCTGCTCGAACTGGCTGGTGCGGGACCCGTCCATGGTCCAGTGCCCGGAGTTGTGCGGCCGCATCGCCAGCTCGTTGACCAACAGGGCACCATCGGTGGTCTCGAACAGCTCGACGGCCAGCACGCCGACGACGCCCAACTCGCCGGCCAGCCGCAACGCCAGCTGCTGGGCGTCGGAGGCCACGTCCGGGGACAGATCCGGTGCGGGCGCGATCACCTGCACGCAGATACCGTCGCGTTGCACCGTCTCGACCACCGGCCACGCCGCCCCCTGGCCGAACGGTGATCGGGCTACCAGCGCCGACAGTTCGCGCCGTAGCGCCACCCGCTCTTCGAGGACAACCGACACCCCGGCGGCCAGGTAGTCGGACGTGATCTGGCGGGCGTGGCCAAGATCACGCGCCAGCTGCACACCGCGGCCGTCGTAGCCGCCGCGCGCCGCCTTGACCACCAGCGAGCCGCCCACCTCTGCCGCGAACCCGTCCAGCTCACCGAGAGCGTCTGCGTCTTCAATGCCGAGGTAGCGCGGCACCGGCGCACCGAGGGCCTCCAGGCGCCGCCGCATCACCAGCTTGTCCTGGGCGTGCACCAACGCCTGCGGCGGCGGCAGCACGTTGACACCCTCGGCGACCAGCTTCTCCAGCAACTCGGTGGGTACGTGCTCGTGGTCGAAGGTCAGTGCGGTGGCGCCGACCGCGACCCGGCGCAGGTCCTCCAGGTCGGTGTGGGAGCCGACCACCACGTCGGGGCTGACCTGAGCCGCCGGTTCGTCGGTGGTGTTAGCCAGCACGCGCAGGCTTTGCCCCAGCGCGATGGCGGCCTGGTGGGTCATCCGGGCTAACTGCCCACCGCCGACCATGGCTACCAGCGGGGTACGTGGTCTCGGCACGGCCATCATGTTGTCATGGCACCTGACCGGCGTGTTTTCCGGCTCTCGTACCAAATCGTTATGTACCATTTTGCGCCGAATTCGAGATCGTCCGTAGACTGGCGTGCTGTGTCCTTTGCCGATGCCACAATTGCGCGCCTCCCCGGGGTGGTCCAACCCTTTGCGATGCGCCATCACGAGCTGATCAAATTTGCCATCGTCGGCGGCACCACATTCATCATCGACTCGGTGATTTTCTACACGCTCAAGCTCACAATCCTCGAACCCAAGCCGGTCACCGCGAAGGTGATCGCCGGGATCGTAGCGGTCATCGCGTCCTACGTGCTGAACCGGGAGTGGAGCTTCCGCGACCGCGGCGGCCGTGAGCGCCATCACGAAGCCCTGCTGTTCTTCGCGTTCAGCGGCGTGGGCGTGCTGTTGAGCATGGCGCCGCTGTGGTTCTCCAGCTACGTGCTGCAACTGCGGGTGCCGAACGTGACCCTGACGGTGGAGAACCTGGCCGACTTCCTGTCGGCCTACATCGTCGGCAACCTGCTGCAGATGGGGTTCCGGTTCTGGGCGTTCAGGCGCTGGGTGTTCCCGGACCAGTTCGCGCGCAACCCGGACAAGGCGCTGGAATCGGCGCTGACGGCGGGCGGCATCGCCGAGGTCTTCGAGGACGCGCTAGAGGGCGGCTTGGAAAATGGCAACGTCACACTGTTGCGGTCCTGGCGCAACCGGCGCGGCAAGGGCACGGCTCAGCTCGGCGACTCCTCCGAACCCAGGGTGTCGAAGACTTCGTGATACAGCAGCGCGTGCACTTCGCGTAGCCGCGGAATGTTGTAGAACTCCAGCGGGTCCTGCGACGCCGACTCGATGATCAGCGTCCCGGTACGGAACATCCGCTCGAAGATCCTGTCGCGGAACTCCACACTGTTGATCCGCGCCAGCGGGATGTCGATGCCACTGCGGGTCAGCACGCCGTGCCGGTACATCACCCGCCGGTTCGTGACGACGAAATGGGTGGTCAGCCACGTCAGGAACGGCCAGACCGTCAGCCAGCCGACGATGATCAGCCACAGGCCCCAGACCACCCCGTAGACGATCTTCTTGGCCATCGGCTGCCATTGCGTCGAGTCGACGAATCCGGAGCCGAGGGCGGCCAGTCCGGTCACGAGAATGAGCGCCAGGGCCGGCATGATCAACCGCTTCCAGTGCGGATGGCGATGTATCACGACCTTCTCGCCGGCGGCCAGGGCGTTGTCCGGATAACTCATGAGCGTGACACTATCGATTGTCACCGCAGGTGCACGACATCTCCCGCGGAAATGACGACGGTCTCGCCGGACCTGGCGGCGTCACTCTCCCAGGTTTCCAGGCACAGCCGGCCCTGGTCGTCGACGTCGCGCGCGATCCCGACTATCTGCCGGCCACCGGGTAGCTCGGCGCGCACCCGGGAGCCCAGGGTCAGGCTGCGCGCCCGGTAGTCGTTGGCCAACTGCGGGTCGGCGCCGTCGGCGGCGCGCCACGCGGCCACCCGCTCGCCGAATTCGCGCAGGATGCGGCAGATGAGGACGTCCCGCTCGGGGTGCTCGACGCCTTCGTCGCGCAGCGAGGTGGCTCCGGCCACTCCCGGTGGGGCCGCGGTCACGTTCAGGCCGACTCCGATCACCGCGAACGGCTGCCGGACCTCGGCCAGGACGCCGGCCAGCTTGCCATGCCCGGCCAACACGTCGTTGGGCCACTTGAGACCCGCTTCCACGGTGGTCGCGGTGGCCACCGCGTCCGCCACCGCGAGACCGGCGGCCAGCGACAACCAGCCCCAGCCCGCGGTGGGCACGTCGTCCACCCGTACGCCGACCGACATGGTGATCTGCTCCCGGGGAGTCGCCGACCACTCCCGGTCGTGTCGCCCGCGCCCGGCGATCTGATGCTCGGCGATCAGCACCTGCCCGTCGATGTCGGTCCCGGACGCGGCGCGCGCCAGCAGGTCGGCGTTGGTGGAACCGGTCTGCGCGACGACGTCGAGTCGCCGCCAGTACACCTGGTCGCCGGTCACCTGGGCGCGTAGTGCGGCCTCGTCGAGCGGCCTGGGCTGTTCGCGGTCGGTCATCCGCCCAGCTTAGAGCGACCACCGGTGCGGATCCGCGTGCCGCAGAGATGCCGCCTATGAGAGCGGTCGATCAGAACAACCCGCTGGCGCCAGCCTCGCCCGCACCGGTACTGCCTCCTGAGGCGACGCCTCCTGTGCCGCGCCAACCCCCTTCCCCACCCACGTAGCCACCGGGCCCTCCGCTACCGCCGGCCCCGCCGATCACTGTCACGGCATCCCCGTCCGCCCCGCCGATCACAGCGTTCCCACCGCGCGGAGTACCGGCGATGTGGAACTGGAAGACGTCCCCACCAGTGGCCTCACCGTTCCCGCCTGCTCCGCCGTCACCGCGCAGCACCACCCAGCCCTCCGTCACCACTCGACCAAAGACGAGTCCGCCGGCGCACCAAGTCCGGGATTCGCCGAAGTCAGTTATCCGGCAACGCGCCCAGCATGTCGCGGACGGCCAGGTAACTGAACAACATGCTGGTGCCGATCGGGTTGCCGCCACCGGGATAGGCCGTCCCGCTGGGCGCCGCCATCGTGTTGCCGGCTGCGTAGAGACCGGGGATCGGGTGGCCGGAGGTGTCGAGCACCCGCGCGGCGCTGTCGGTGCGCAACCCGCCTTTGGTGCCCAGATCCGAGATGCCGAACGCGGCGGCGTGGAAGGGCGGTGTGTCGATGGGCACCAGCGGGGACGCGCCGTGGGAGAACGCCCGATCGAACGCCTCGTCACCCCGGCCGAAGTCCTCGTCGACGCCGGTGGCGGCGAAGTCGTTGAAGCGGGCGACGGTGGCAGCCAGCCGATCACCGGGCACGCCGATCCTGGCGGCCAATTCCCCTAGCGTGTCGGCGGTGTGCCACAAGCCGGCGGCGACGTACTTCTCGGTCTCGACGATGGACACATTAGCGGCCTTGACCGGCGGCCGCTCGCCCTCTCTGTCGTCGTAGATCATCCAGTACGGCAGGGTCAGGGAACCGTCCTGGAGTTGGGCAATGATCTCGCGCCCGGCACGGTCGTAGGCCCGGGACTCGTTGACGAACCGGTTGCCGTCCTGGTTGACGAAGATGCCGCCGGTGAACCACAACGCGAAGGCACTGCGACCGTCGGGATGGGTCATGCCCGGCGACCACCACGCCTGATCCAGCAGATCGGTGTCCGCACCCGCCGCGATGCCCGCCTGCAGCGCCTGGCCCAGGCTGCCCGGTCCGCCCATGGTGTCGCGCGCGACTCCGGGCACGCCGTACCGGTGGCGAAGGTCGTCGTTGTTCTCGAAACCCCCGGCCGCCAACAGCACCCCACGCCGGGCGCGGATAGCCACCCGCTCGCCCGCCCGCTCGACGATCGCGCCGGTCACGGCGCCGTCGGTGACGACAAGCTCGACCAGCGTCGCGTTGAGGCGCAGCGAGGCGTTCGGATACTGGCCGATGGCCTTGAGGAACCGCGCGATCAGCGCCCGGCCGCCGACGTAATAGTCGGGCGGGGTCGGGGCGCCGAGCCGGTCGGTGTCCAGCGGCCCGCGGATGGCGTCGCGCAGTTCCGGTGCGGCGGCAACCTTCAGCGGCTTGGCCGCGATGTGGCGCTGGCCGTCCAGGCGCGCCTTGGGCGCTTTGCCGTAGTAGTCGGGCCAGGGCAACGGCACGAACTTCAGGTCGGGGTCCTGCTCCAGGTATTCGACCAGCGGCGCCCCGCCGCGGACGAAGGTTTCCTGCAGCTCGCGCGGAGTCCTGTCACCGACCACCGCGTGGTAGTAGGTGAGCGCGTCGTCGATGGTGTCCTCGACACCGTTCCAGTTGCCGGCGCGCCGCAGCACCGGGTTGCACGGAAACCACACTCCGCCGCCGCCGGAATACGCGGTGGTGCCGCCGAACCGCTCGGTCGCCTCGATGAGCAGCACGTCGAGGCCTTCGCGGGCGGCGGTGTAGGCGCCGGTGACGCCCCCTCCGCCGGACCCGGCGACCAGGACGTCGTGCTCTTCCGACCAGTCCACCGCGTTGCGGGCGCCCATCACCGGAGACTACTTAAGGGCTGGTTAAGGAGCGGGCAGGGGGCTGCCGATAACATCGACTCCCATGACAAGCGTTGCCGACCACACGGCGGAACCCGCTGCCGAGCACACCATCGACATCCACACCACCGCAGGCAAGCTGGCGGAGCTGCACAAGCGCCGCGAAGAGTCGCTGCACCCGGTCGGCGAGGCGGCCGTCGACAAGGTGCACGCCAAGGGCAAGCTGACGGCCCGCGAGCGCATCACCGCGCTCCTCGACGAGGACTCGTTCGTCGAACTCGATGCGCTGGCCAAGCACCGCAGCACCAACTTCGGGCTGGAGAACAACCGGCCCGTCGGCGACGGCGTGGTCACCGGTTACGGCACCATCGACGGTCGCGACGTGTGCATCTTCAGCCAGGACGCGACGGTGTTCGGCGGCAGCCTCGGTGAGGTCTACGGGGAGAAGATCGTCAAGGTGCAGGACCTGGCCATCAAGACCGGCCGGCCCCTGATCGGCATCAACGACGGCGCCGGCGCCCGCATCCAGGAGGGCGTCGTCTCCCTCGGCCTCTACAGCCGGATCTTTCGCAACAACATCCTGGCTTCGGGCGTCATCCCGCAGATCTCGCTGATCATGGGCGCCGCCGCCGGCGGGCACGTCTACTCCCCGGCCCTGACCGACTTCGTCATCATGGTCGACCAGACCAGCCAGATGTTCATCACCGGGCCCGACGTGATCAAGACCGTCACCGGCGAGGACGTCACCATGGAAGAACTCGGTGGCGCCCACACCCACATGGCCAAGTCGGGCACGCTGCACTACGTGGCCTCCGGCGAGCAGGACGCCTTCGACTGGGTGCGCGACCTGCTGAGCTACCTGCCCCCCAACAACGCCACCGACGCCCCGCGCGAACCCTTCCCCGTTCCGGTCGGCGCCATCGAAGACAACCTCACCGACGAGGACCTCGAGCTGGACACCCTGATCCCGGACTCACCCAACCAGCCCTACGACATCCACGAGGTCATCACCCGCATCCTGGACGACGACGAGTTCCTGGAGATCCAGGCCGGTTACGCCCAGAACATCGTGGTCGGGTTCGGGCGCGTCGACGGGCGGCCGGTCGGGCTGGTCGCCAACCAGCCCACCCAGTTCGCGGGCTGCCTGGACATCAACGCCTCGGAGAAGGCCGCCCGGTTCGTCCGGACCTGCGACTGCTTCAACATCCCGATCGTGATGCTGGTCGACGTGCCGGGCTTCCTGCCAGGCACCGGCCAGGAATACAACGGCATCATCCGGCGCGGGGCCAAGCTGCTGTACGCCTACGGCGAGGCCACCGTCCCGAAGATCACCGTCATCACCCGCAAGGCCTACGGCGGCGCCTACTGCGTCATGGGGTCCAAGGACATGGGCTGCGACGTCAACCTGGCGTGGCCCACGGCGCAGATCGCGGTGATGGGCGCCTCGGGTGCGGTCGGGTTCGTGTACCGGCAGCAGCTGGCCGAGGCCGCCAAGAACGGCGAGGACGTGGACGCGCTGCGGCTGCAGTTGCAGCAGGAATACGAGGACACGCTGGTGAACCCCTACATCGCCGCCGAGCGTGGCTACGTCGACGCGGTGATCCCGCCGTCGCACACCCGCGGTTATATCGGGACGGCGCTGCGGTTGCTGGAACGCAAGATCGCAGTGCTGCCGCCGAAGAAGCATGGGAACATTCCGCTATGAGCGAGGTCAGTGACGTCAGCGAGGCTCAACTGCCCGGGCACCCGCACGAACCGCACATCCAGGTCCTGCGCGGGCATCCGACCGACAAGGAGCTGGCCGCGCTGGTCGCCGTCCTGGGCACCATCGGCCATGTGCCCGAACCGCCGGAGCCCGAGCACACCCGGTGGGGCCTGCCGGTGGACAAGTTGCGGCTGCCCGTCTACAGCTGGCAGCGCATCACGCTGCAGGAAATGACGCACCTGAGTCAATGACACGGCTGGTACTGGGGTCGGCCTCCGTGGGTCGGCTCAAGGTGCTGCGGCAGGCGGGGGTGGATCCGCTGGTGCGCGTCTCCGGCGTTGACGAGGACGAGGTGATCGCCGCGCTCGGGACGGACGCCGCGCCGGCTGAGGTGGTACGCACGCTGGCGCGCGCCAAGGCCGAACAGGTGACGGAACTGCTCAGCGACGACCGCGATGTACCCGCGGATTGCGTTGTGCTGGGCTGTGATTCGATGCTTTACCGGGACGGCCGGTTGCTCGGCAAGCCGGACTCCGCCGCAGATGCGCGCAGGCAATGGCGGTCGATGGCCGGGCGCACCGGCCAGTTGCACACCGGGCACTGCCTGGTTCGGGTCCGCAACCACGACATCGTCCGGGTGGAGGCCGAAACATCAGTCACCACAGTGCATTTCGGCACGCCCACGGATTCCGACCTGGAGGCCTATCTGGCCACCGGTGAGCCGCTGCGGGTCGCCGGCGCGTTCACGCTGGACGGCCTGGGCGGGTGGTTCGTCGACGCGGTCGACGGCGACCCGTCGACCGTGATCGGGGTGAGCCTGCCGCTGCTGCGCGCGCTGCTGGCGCGGTGCGGGCTGTCGGTCGCCGATCTGTGGGCGGGAAACGTCGGACCCTCGTCCTAACCTGTCATCCATGGCCACTTGGACAGAGTTCGTCACCGGGGCCCCACAGATCGCGGCCACCTTCATCCGTCGTCACCGGGCCGCGCGCAACTTGTGCATGCTGGCCACCCTGCGCCGCGACGGCTTCCCGCGGATCAGTCCGATGGAGCCGCGGATATTCGAGGACAAGTTGTGGATCACCGGAATGCCGGACACCACCAAATACCGCGACCTGCAGCGCGACCCGAGACTGTGCCTGCACACCGCCACCGTCGACACCGAAGTGACCGACGGCGACGCCAAGCTGTGGGGGCGGGCCTATGTGGTGCCCCACGGCGATCTGCATCGGCGCTTCGCCGAGGCGCTGTTCGACGAGATCGGGCTCGATCTGCGGGGCGGGCAATTCGATCTGATCGGCGTCGACATCACCGGAGCGTCGGCGGTACACGTCAGCGACGGTCACCTGGACATCACCAGCTGGAAGCCCGGCCAGGCCGAACGAGTGGTCCGCAAGCACTGAGTAGGCTTTGACTCGTGCCGCTTCCCCCGGACCCAAGTCCCACCCTGCAGGCCTACGCCCACCCCGAACGGCTCGTCACCGCCGACTGGCTGTCCGCCCACCTGGGCTCACCCGGTCTGGCGATCGTCGAATCCGACGAGGACGTGTTGCTGTACGACGTCGGTCATATCCCGGGTGCCGTCAAGATCGACTGGCACACCGACCTGAACGACCCGCGCGTGCGCGACTACATCGACGGCAAGCACTTCGCCGCGCTGATGGACAGCAAGGGCATCGCCCGCGACGACACCGTGGTGATCTACGGGGACAAGAGCAACTGGTGGGCGGCCTACGCGCTGTGGGTGTTCACCCTGTTCGGCCACCCCGATGTGCGGCTGCTCAACGGTGGACGCGACCTCTGGCTGGCCGAGCGGCGCGACACCACGCTGGAGGTCCCGCACCGGAGCGCGTCCGGCTACCCGGTCGTGCAGCGCAACGACGCACCGATCCGTGCCTACAAAGACGACGTGCTGCACGCCCTGGGGAGTGAGCCGCTGATCGACGTGCGCTCCCCCGACGAATACACCGGCAAGCGCACCCACATGCCCGACTATCCCGAGGAAGGGGCACTGCGCGCCGGCCACATCCCCACCGCGCGTTCCATCCCGTGGGGCAAGGCAGCCGACGAGAGCGGGCGCTTCCGCAGCCGCGAGGAGCTGGAAGAGCTGTATGGCTTCCTGGAGCCCGACGACAAGACCATCGTCTACTGCCGCATCGGCGAGCGGTCCAGCCACACCTGGTTCGTGCTGACCCACCTGCTGGGCAAGCCGGATGTGCGCAACTACGACGGCTCGTGGACCGAGTGGGGCAACACCGTGCGGGTGCCGATCGTCGCCGGTATTGAGCCGGGTGAAGTACCAGGGCGATGAACCGATGAGCATGCCGGCGCCCCTGGCGGAAGTGGTGTCCGACTTCGCCGAGGTTCAGGGCCAGGACAAGTTGCAGCTGCTGCTGGAGTTCGCGAACGACCTCCCCGGGCTGCCACCCGATCTGGCCGAGGCGGCGATGGAGCCGGTGCCCGAGTGTCAGTCGCCGCTGTTCCTGCATGTTGACGCCGGCGATCCCGAACGGGTGCGGTTGCACTTCAGCGCTCCGGCCGAAGCACCGACCACCCGCGGCTTCGCCGCCATCCTGGCGGCCGGGCTGGACGGGCAGTCCGCCACTGCGATCCTGGCGGTACCCGAGGATTTCTACACCGAGCTGGGTCTGGCGGCTCTGATCAGCCCTCTTCGGCTGCGTGGCATGTCTGCGATGCTGGCCCGCATCAAGAGGCGGCTGCGCGAGGCCGAGTGAATAGGGGAACCGCGTGACCGGGCTCGCGGCGCGCCGCATAAACTTCCCCGTTAAGACTTGTAAGAAATTCTCTTAAAGAGAATCGCGACCGAAAAGACGTCGATACAGGAGGCGCCAGTGCCCAATCACGCCAGCAGGATCGCCAGGATTTCTAAGGTGCTTGTCGCCAACCGCGGGGAGATCGCGGTCCGGGTGATCCGGGCAGCACGGGACGCCGGACTGGCCAGCGTGGCCGTCTATGCCGAACCCGACGCCGAGGCACCCCACGTACGCCTGGCCGACGAGGCGTTCGCGCTGGGCGGGCAGACCTCGGCCGAGTCCTACCTGGACTTCGGCAAGCTGCTCGACGCAGCAGCCAAGTCCGGTGCCAACGCTGTGCATCCCGGCTATGGCTTCCTGTCCGAGAATGCCGACTTCGCCCAGGCGGTGATCGACGCCGGCCTCATCTGGATCGGCCCCAGCCCGCAGTCGATCCGCGACCTCGGCGACAAGGTCACTGCCCGCCACATCGCGGCGCGGGCGCAGGCCCCTCTGGTGCCCGGCACGCCGGACCCCGTCAAAGACGCCGACGAGGTGGTGGCCTTCGCGAAGGAATACGGGGTGCCGATCGCGATCAAGGCGGCGTTCGGTGGCGGCGGTCGCGGCATGAAGGTGGCCCGCACCATCGAGGAGATCCCCCACCTGTACGAGTCGGCGGTACGTGAAGCGGTGGCCGCGTTCGGCCGCGGCGAGTGCTTCGTCGAGCGCTACCTGGACAAGCCGCGCCACGTCGAGGCGCAGGTCATCGCAGACACCCACGGCAACGTCGTCGTCGCCGGCACCCGGGACTGCTCGCTGCAGCGCCGCTTCCAGAAACTGGTCGAGGAGGCGCCGGCGCCCTTCCTGACCGACGCCCAGCGCAAGGAGATACACGAGTCGGCCAAGCGGATCTGCAAAGAGGCGCATTACTACGGCGCCGGCACGGTCGAGTACCTGGTCGGCCAGGACGGTCTGATCTCGTTCCTCGAGGTCAACACCCGTCTGCAGGTCGAGCACCCGGTCACCGAGGAGACCGCGGGCATCGACCTGGTGTTGCAGCAGTTCAAGATCGCCAACGGCGACAAGCTGGACATCACCGAGGACCCGACACCCCGCGGGCACGCCATCGAGTTCCGGATCAACGGCGAAGACGCCGGGCGCGGCTTCCTGCCGGCTCCCGGCCCGGTCACCAAATTCCATCCGCCCAGTGGCCCCGGTGTACGGCTGGACTCCGGCGTCGAGACCGGCTCGGTGATCGGCGGGCAGTTCGACTCGATGCTGGCCAAGTTGATCGTGTACGGCGCCGACCGCACCGAGGCGCTGGCCCGGGCCCGGCGCGCACTGGACGAATTCGAGGTCGAAGGCCTGGCCACGGTCATCCCGTTCCACCGTGCGGTGGTCGCCGACCCCGCTTTCATCGGCGACGAGAACGGCTTCACCGTGCACACCCGCTGGATCGAGACCGAGTGGGACAACAAGGTCGAGCCGTTCAGCGGCGGCGAACCCATCGACGAGGAGGAAAGCCGGCCGCGGCACAAGGTGGTTGTCGAGGTCGACGGACGCCGGGTCGAGGTCTCGCTGCCCGGCGACCTGGCGCTGTCCAACGGCGCGCCCGACGCCGTGGGTGTGGTGCGCCGCAAGCCCAAGCCGCGCAAGCGGGGCGCGCACTCGGGGGCGGCCGCCTCCGGTGACGCGGTGACGGCACCCATGCAGGGCACCGTGGTCAAGGTCGCCGTCGAGGAGGGCCAGGAGGTCGCAGTGGGCGACCTGGTGGTGGTCCTGGAGGCGATGAAGATGGAGAATCCGGTCACCGCGCACAAAGACGGTGTCATCACCGGCCTGGCGGTGGAACCGGGGGCGGCCATCACCCAGGGGACGGTACTGGCCGAGATCAAGTAGGCGCGGACCGCTTGCCGCGGGTGCGCCCGTCGCGTCGGGAATCCGGCGCACCGTTTGTCGACCGTGCCCGCCGCGGGTACGGTTCGAAGGAGGTTGAGTTCACAGCCGCCTGGAAACACCGTCCTGTAGGTGCGTCAGCGTCGCAGGGGATGCAGCGAACTCCCCTGAACGTTCGTTTCTGACCGCGGCACTGCGCACACTCGATGTGATCCACAGCTACGAATAATCGTCGACTGATGGAGTTCACAAATGTCTGTGACCCAAAGCTGGCTGAAATGCCCGAACGCCGAGTTCAACGCCCAGTGGGAACACGACTCTGCCATGGTCAGCGCATACGGCGAGATCGACGCCGGCAACGCTGATCAACTCGCGGAGTACGTCGCGCGCTGCATGGAGCAGTGCCGCTGGCTGACCCTGGACCTCACCGGACTGAAATTCATTGGCACTGCAGGCTTTTCGGCCCTGCACCGGATCCACGTGATGTGCTCGGCCGCCGACGTGCGCTGGGCGATCGCGCCCAGCACGCCGGTGTCGCGGTTGCTGCGAATCTGCGACCCGGACGGCGAATTGCCCACCAGCGAGCCGAAGCGGTCCGGGCCTCCGCACTCCCGGCTACTCCAGCTGATCCCGGAGACGAGTTAGGGATTTGGCCAGCAGCCGGGACACGTGCATCTGCGAGATCCCGACCCGCTCGGCTATCTGCGTCTGCGTCATGGATTCGAAGAACCTGAGTACCAACACCATTCGTTCGCGCTCCGGCAGCGCCTCCAGCAGTGGCCGCAGCGCCTCGCGGTTCTCGATGCGATCCAGGCCCTGATCGACGTCACCCAGCGTGTCGGCGATGGCGCGCGCGTCGTCGTCTTCATTGCCGCTACCGCTGTCGATGGACAGCGTGTTGTAGGAGCTGCCGGCGACCAGGCCCTCCACCACCTCAGCGCGGTCCATTCCCAGCTCGGCGGCGAGTTCGGTGGCGGTGGGCGCCCGGCCCAGTCGCTGGGACAGTTCGGCGGTGGCGGTGCCCAGCCGCAGGTGCAGCTCTTTGAGCCGGCGCGGCACCTTCACCGACCAGCTGTTGTCCCGGAAGTGCCGGCGGACCTCACCCATGATGGTGGGCACCGCGAAAGAGACGAAATCCGAACCGGTTTCGACGTCGAACCGGACGACGGCGTTGACCAGACCGACGCGCGCCACCTGGATCAGGTCATCGCGGGGTTCGCCACGGCCCTCGAACCGCCGCGCGATGTGATCGGCCAGCGGCAGGCAACGTTCCACGATCTTGTCCCGGTGGCGCTGGAACTCCGCCGAGCCGGCGGCGAAGCCCGCCAGCTCACGGAACATGTCCGGGACATCGGCGTATTCGTTAGGTCGCGAACTGGAACCGCCGGCAGCTTGTTCTGTCAACTGGCAGTCACTTACTGGGGGCCGCCCGTCGTGCGGTCAACGAAATGCCGAAGACACTGCCCGTGGTAGCGGGCTCGCGACCGTCATGGAATGTCTGGACATCGTCGGCCAGCGAGGTCAGCACATGCCAACTGAAGCTGCCCGGCGCCACCACGTCGTGGGTGTCGCAGGCGGCGGAGGCCTCCACCACCAGCTCGTCGTCTCGTGGGTCGACCACCAGCGTCAGGGTTGCCCCGGGCGTGGCCGAGCGGATCAGGCGCGTACACACCTCGTCGACCGCCAGCCGCAGGTCCGCGACGGCATCGAAGTCAAGGTCCTCGAAGGTGCCGATGGCACCTACCAGGGTGCGCAGCATCGCCAGGTTCTCGAGGCGCGCGGCAACGTTCAGTTCGACGGCACGGTACCCGCGTTGCCGCCCGTCAGCGCGCTGATCAGCATCGGTCATTTGGCCTCCCGGCAATATTCGACCGACACTACCCGTGGCAGGGGTCCGGCCTGGGGCGCCGGATTGCGGCCCACTGTGGACCATGGGGTCGAGCCGGTTGGTCATGATCGCCACCGCGTATTCAACCAGTTGCGGGCGAGGCAGACTTGACCGACCCAGTCAGTACGCGCCGACTCGAGCGCGACGTGGTTGTTGCCGGGGTGATGCTGGTCGTTCTGATCGTGGTAGCTGTCTGTGTCGGTGATTTCATGATCTTGTCCCCCATGATGGGGTAACCACCCTGCTGGACTGCCGATACTCATCATGGTGCAGACCTGATACCCCATAGTCGCGCCGGATAAAACTCCGGAAAGCGGGATTTCAGGTTGTGATCTCGATTTCAGAGCGCCAGCGCCGGGCCCGCGATCGGCGGCACACTCATGGACAGGGCCACCAGCATCAGCGTCAGCAGGAACCACCCGGCGCCGTGCCAGCCCCACCAGGTGCCCTCGTCACGCCACACCCGGTAGGTACGCAGGAACGCCCACAGCCCGGCCAGCAGCAGGATCAGCGGGCCGCCGAGGGCCAGCATGGTCCGCTCCGGTGGTCCACAGGCCACGGTGTCGATGCTCGTCCCGCCACAGGTGCTGACCCACAACGCGGCGACAACCACGAAGCCGATCCCGGCGGCGGTTGCCAGAGCGGCGAACCGCATGGCGGCGTGCACCTCCTGGTCGTCATGTCCGGCATGACCACCGCGCAATCTCTCGTCGGCTGTGCGCATCGCAGCACCTCTGTATCTCGCCCATCGCTCGCGGCAACTGCCAGATCATGGAACGGCCGCGCCCCGTTTTTGGTTCATTACCCAGCCTGAAAGCTTGACAAACCGGCTGCGGTCCGCGTCACAGCACTGCCGCCGCCCGTAACGCGCCGCAGCCGATGCCGGTACCGAGGCCGACAACCTGGGCCGAAATCCGGCCGAATCATCCGCCGTGGCAATGCACATATCCACCGTGAGTAATATCAGTCCTTATGGCGACAGCCAGGAGGCGGTTATCCCCGGAGGATCGACGCGCCGAACTGCTCGCTCTGGGGGCGGAGGTCTTCGGTAAGCGACCCTACGACGAGGTGCGGATCGACGAGATCGCCGAGCGCGCCGGGGTCTCGCGCGCCCTCATGTACCACTACTTCCCGGACAAGCGGGCGTTCTTCGCCGCGGTGGTCAAGGACGAAGCGGACCGGCTCTACGCGGCAACTAACACCCAGCCGGCCCCGGGCATGACGATGTTCGAGGAGATCCGGATGGGCGTGCTGGCCTACATGGCCTACCACGAACAGAATCCGGAGGCCGCCTGGGCGGCGTACGTGGGCCTCGGCCGCTCCGACCCGGTCCTGCTCGGCATCGACGACGAAGCCAAGAACCGCCAGATGGAACACATCATGAACCGCATCAATGAGGTGGTGGGCGGGATACCGGATCAGGCGGCACTTGAACCCGAGGTGGAACGCGACCTGCGGGTCGTCCTGCACGGGTGGCTGGCGTTCACCTTCGAAACCTGCCGGCAGCGGATCATGGACCAGACACTGGAAGCCGACCGGCTCGCCGACGCCTGCGCGCACACGCTGCTGGACTCCATCGCCCGGGTCAAAGACATCCCGCCGCAGCTGGCCGAGGCCATGGCCACAGCCCGGTTCAAGCCGCAGGTATAGGCGGCCGGCCCGGATTTGTCGGTGCCGCTTGGCACGATGACAAGGTGAGTACCAAACGGCCGCCGGCTACGCCGTCTGATGCGCTGACCCGATTCAGTGCGATCACCCGTGACTGGTTCGCCGGCACCTTCGCCGCACCCACCGCCGCACAGGCCGAGGCGTGGGCGGCGATCGCGAACGGCGACGACACCCTGGTGATCGCACCGACCGGCTCGGGCAAGACGCTGGCCGCATTTCTCTGGGCTCTCGACAGCCTGGCTGCCGCGCCGGACCGCCCCGCGGGCACCCGGGTGTTGTACGTCTCGCCGCTCAAAGCCCTCGCGGTCGACGTCGAACGCAACCTGCGCACCCCGCTGGCCGGGCTGACCCGCCTCGCCCAGTCCCGCGGTCTGCCCGCACCCGAGATCAGCGTGGGTGTCCGTTCCGGCGACACTCCGCCCGCGCAGCGCCGCCAGCTCATCACCCGGCCGCCCGACGTGTTGATCACCACCCCCGAGTCACTGTTCCTGATGCTGACTTCGGCGGCGCGGGAAACCCTGACCGGCGTGCAGACCGTCATCGTCGACGAGATTCACGCCATCGCGGCCACCAAGCGCGGCGCGCATCTGGCACTGTCGCTGGAACGCCTCCGGGACCTGTCTGAGGACCTGCGCGACGGCCGGCCCGCCCAGCGCATCGGCCTGTCGGCGACCGTGCGTCCGCCGGAAGAGCTGGCCCGGTTCCTGTCCGGGCAGTCCCCGACCACCATCGTCTCGCCGCGGTCAGCCAAGACGGTCGAGCTGTCGGTGCAGGTGCCGGTGCCCGACATGGCCAACCTGGCCAACAACTCGATTTGGCCCGACGTCGAGGCGCGACTGGTCGACCTGGTCGAATCGCACAACTCGACCATCGTGTTCGCCAACTCGCGGCGGCTGGCCGAGCGGCTCACCGCACGGCTCAACGAGATTCACGCCGAACGCTCGGGTGTCGAGTTGACGTCGGGCGGCAACGCACAGGTCGCCGCGGGCGCACCGGCCCACGTCATGGCCGGCGGGCAGACCTTCGGTGCGCCGACGCTGCTGGCCCGTGCGCACCACGGGTCGGTCAGCAAGGAACAGCGCGCCATCGTCGAGGAGGACCTCAAGAACGGGCGTCTCAAGGCGGTGGTGGCCACCTCCAGCCTCGAGCTCGGCATCGACATGGGCGCCGTTGATCTGGTGATCCAGGTGGAGGCGCCGCCGTCGGTGGCCAGCGGCCTGCAGCGTATCGGGCGGGCCGGCCACCAGGTCGGCGAGGTCTCCCGCGGCGTGTTGTTTCCCAAACACCGGACCGACCTGATCGGCTGCGCGGTGAGCGTGCAGCGGATGCTCACCGGGCAGATCGAAACCATGCGGGTGCCCGCCAATCCGCTCGACATCCTGGCCCAGCACACGGTGGCCGCGGCCGCACTCGAGCCGCTCGACGCCGACCGATGGTTCGACACCGTGCGGCGCAGCGCGCCGTTCGCGACACTGCCGCGCAGTGTCTTCGAGGCGACCCTGGATCTGTTGTCCGGCAAGTACCCGTCCACCGACTTCGCCGAGCTTCGGCCGCGGCTGGTGTACGACCGCGATAACGGCACGCTTACCGCACGCCCGGGTGCCCAGCGGCTGGCCGTCACCTCCGGCGGCGCCATCCCCGACCGCGGGCTGTTCACTGTCTACCTGGCCACCGATTCCGAGAAACCCTCGCGGGTGGGCGAACTCGACGAGGAGATGGTCTACGAGTCGCGCCCCGGAGACGTCATTTCGCTGGGCGCCACCAGCTGGCGCATCGTCGAGATCACCCACGACCGGGTGCTGGTGGTGCCCGCCCCCGGGCAGCCCGCGCGGTTGCCGTTCTGGCGCGGTGACGACGCCGGGCGACCCGCCGAACTCGGCGCCGCACTGGGCGCGCTCACCGGCGAACTGGCCGCCCTGACCCGGGACGGGTTCGACAAACGTTGTGCAGGTTGGGGTTTCGACGACTACGCGACCGACAACCTGTGGGGGTTACTGGACGAGCAGCGCGCCGCCACCCGGGTGGTGCCCACCGACACCACACTGCTGGTGGAACGATTCCGGGACGAACTGGGCGACTGGCGGGTGGTCCTGCACTCGCCCTACGGTCTGCAGGTGCACGGTCCGCTGGCGCTGGCGGTGGGCCGCCGGCTGCGTGAGCGCTACGGACTCGACGAGAAGCCGACCGCTTCGGACGACGGCATCGTGGTGCGGCTGCCCGATACCGAAGACGCGCCGCCGGGCGCCGAACTGTTCGTGTTCGAGCCCGACGAGATCGACCCGATCGTCACCGCAGAAGTCGGTGAATCGGCACTTTTCGCGTCGCGGTTCCGCGAGTCGGCCGCCCGTGCGCTGCTGTTGCCCCGCCGCCATCCCGGTCGCCGTTCGCCGCTGTGGCAGCAGCGGCAGCGGGCCGCCCAGCTACTCGAGGTGGCCCGCAAGTACCCCGACTTCCCCATCGTGTTGGAGACGATCCGCGAATGTCTGCAGGACGTCTACGACGTGCCGATGCTGAGCAACCTGATGGCGCAGATCGCTCAACGCAAGGTGCGGGTGATGGAAGCCGAAACCGCGAAACCGTCACCGTTCGCCGCATCCCTGCTGTTCGGCTACGTCGGCGCCTTCATGTACGAGGGCGATGTCCCGCTGGCCGAGCGACGTGCCGCGGCCCTGTCGCTGGACAGCACGCTGCTGGCCGAACTGCTCGGCCGCGTCGAGCTGCGCGAGCTGCTCGATCCCGACGTCATCGCCGGTACCGGGCGTCAGTTGCAGCATCTGTCCGGCGAGCGGGCCGCCCGGGATGCCGAGGGCGTCGCCGATCTGCTGCGCCTGCTCGGCCCGCTGACCGAAGAGGAGATCGTCGCGCGCACCACCACCTCTGACGTCGGCGGCTGGCTGGAGGGCCTGCGCGCCGCCCGCCGGGCGTTGACGGTGTCGTTCGCCGGGCGCAGCTGGTGGGTCGCTGTCGAGGACATCGGCCGGCTACGCGACGGCGTCGGCGCGGCGGTACCCGTGGGCCTGCCCGCGGCGTTCACCGAATCGGTGGCCGACCCGCTGGGCGAATTGCTGGGCCGCTACGCGCGGACTCACCCGCCGTTCAGCACCGCCGAGGCGGCCGCCCGGTTCGGGTTGGGGCTGCGGGTCACCGCCGACGTGCTGGGCCGCCTAGCCGCTGACGGCCGGCTGGTGCGAGGTGAGTTCGTCGCCGCGACGGGCAGCGGCCCCGGATCCGAGCAGTGGTGCGATGCCGAAGTGCTGCGCATTCTGCGGCGCCGATCGCTGGCCGCACTGCGGGCCCAGGTCGAGCCGGTCAGCACCGCCGCCTACGGGCGGTTCCTGCCGGGCTGGCATCAGGTCGGCGGGCCCGACGCCGGGGTCGACCGGTTGGCGGCGGTCGTCGATCAGCTGGCCGGGGTGCGGATACCGGCGTCGGCGCTGGAACCGCTGGTCCTGGCACCACGTGTGCGCGACTACTCCCCCGCCATGCTTGACGAGTTGCTGGCCACCGGCGAAATCACCTGGTCGGGCGCGGGGTCGATCTCGGGCAGCGACGGCTGGATCGCGCTGCACCCAGCCGACTCCGCGCCGCTGACGCTGACACCGCCCGCAGAGATCGAGTTCACCGACGTGCACCGGGGCATCTTGGACGCCCTGTCCGGAGGCGGCGCGTACTTCTTCCGCCAGCTCGCCGGGGCCGGCGGCTCCGAGTCTGAGCTGAAAGCAGCCCTGTGGGAACTCGTCTGGGCCGGTTGGGTCACCGGCGACACCTTCGCCCCGGTGCGCGCGCTGCTGGGCGGCAGCACGGGACCGCGCAGGCGCTCGGCGCCGGCGCATCGCACGCAGCGGCCGCCGCGGCTGAGCCGCTACAGCGTCGCCCACGCTCAGGCACGTGCCGCCGATCCGAGCGTGGCCGGCCGGTGGTCGGCGCTGCCCGCGCCGGAGCCGGACTCCACGGTGCGAGCCCACTTCCAGGCCGAGTTGCTCTTGAACCGGCATGGGGTGCTGACCAAGGGGGCGGTGGCCGCCGAAGGCGTGCCCGGCGGTTTCGCCACGCTCTACAAAGTGCTGAGCGCGTTCGAAGACGCCGGCCGGTGCCAGCGCGGCTACTTCGTCGAGTCGCTGGGCGGCGCTCAGTTCGCGGTCGCCTCCACCGTGGATCGGCTGCGCAGCTACCTCGACGGCGTGGATCCGCAGCGGCCGGATTACCGCGCGATGGTGCTGGCCGCAACCGACCCGGCCAACCCGTACGGCGCAGCGCTGCCGTGGCCGGCCTCGGTGGTCGAAGGGTCGGCGCGTCCGGGCCGCAAGGCCGGTGCACTGGTGGTGCTGGTGGACGGGGAATTGTGCTGGTTCTCCGAACGCGGTGGACGCTCGCTACTGACATTCACCGACAACCCGGACGCCAGCCGCGCGGCGGCCGTCGCACTGGCCGAGCTGGTCGCCAGCCGGCGAGTGGCCTCGCTGCTGATCGAGCGGGCCAACGGGGTGTCGGTGCTGGCGCCGGACGGGCCGGCACCCGCGGCGCTGGGCGCGCTGGTCGATGCCGGCTTCTCCCGCACGCCACGCGGATTGCGGCTGCGATAGCCGATGCCCGAAGGCGACACCGTCTGGCACACCGCAGCCACGCTGCGAGAGCACCTGGCCGGCCGGACCCTGACGCGTTGCGATGTCCGGGTGCCCAAATACGCCACCGTCGACCTCACCGGCCAAGTGGTGGACGAGGTGATCAGCCGGGGCAAGCACCTGTTCATCAGGGTGGGGTCGGCAAGCATCCACTCCCATCTGAAAATGGACGGCAGCTGGCGGGTCGGTCCTCAGCGCGTGGATCACCGCGCCCGAATCATTCTGGAGGCCGGTGACGTGCGTGCCGTCGGCATCGATCTGGGCGTGCTGGAGATACTCGACCGCGAGCACGACGACACCGTCGTCGCGCATCTGGGACCCGATCTGCTGGGTGCGGACTGGGACGCGCACGTTGCGGCAGCCAACCTGGTGGCGGACCCGGACCGCCCGATCTCCGCCGCGCTGCTGGACCAGCGCGTGATGGCCGGCATCGGCAACGTGTACAGCAACGAGCTGTGCTTTGTCTTCGGCCATCTGCCGACCGCACCGGTAAGCGCCATCACCGATCCGTTACGAATCACCTCACGCGCCCGGGAGATGTTGTGGGCCAACCGGTCTCGCCGGAATCGCACCACCACCGGTGACACCCGGGCGGGCCGGCAGGTGTGGGTGTACGGGCGAGCCGGGCAGCCATGCCGGCGGTGCGGAACACCCATCGCCTACGACCAAGACGCGCAGCGGGTGCAGTACTGGTGCCCTTCCTGCCAGCGGTGAGCGGCGTTCAGTCGCGGCCGTGCGTGAGGAAGAACTCCGCGACCACCTGCGAGCCGTCGAACACCTGGGTGGTCGCCCCGATGACGGTCCGCGGCAGATACTGCTTGCCGCCCGGCCAGGTGTGCCCGCCCTTTTCGATCCGGTAGAGCACCACTTCAGTGTTTTCGGCACACGCTCCGGAGTCGTAGCGGCGTACCACGGTCCCGTCGTTGACAGGTGGCAGCTCCTCCACCGACGGCGGACCCTGACACCGATCGACCGCCCGCCACCGGTCGAGCAGGCTGCCTACCGAGATCGCGTGGCTGAGCCCGCCCCTGCCGCGGACGTCACCGCCGTTGTAGGGCACCACCGGATCGCCGGTGCCGTGCGCGTCCAGCACCGAGACCGGCTGGGACGGGTTGCACGCCACCCCGACGCCCAGCGTGCCGGAAATGGGTGCGATCGCCGCGAAAATGTCGGCGCGCTCGCAGGCGAGGCGGTTGGACATGAATCCACCATTGGACATGCCGGTGGCGAATACATGCCCGGGGGGAACCTTGTATTCGTCGCGCAGTTTGATCACCAGTGAGACCAGGAAACCTACGTCATCGAGACGTTTGCGGTCGGCCGGCGCCGCACCCCGCCCGTCGGCCCAACTCTTGTCATAGCCGTCGGGATAGACCACCAGCAAGCCGTTGGCGTCGGCGACGGAGTCGAACCCCGTCAGCCCGCGCTGGCCGGCGCCGGTCCCGCCGCCGCCGTGCAGGTTCAGTACCAGGCCGACGGGCGGGCCCGGCGGTAGGTGGACCAGGTAGGTCCGGTTCAGCCCGTTATAGGAGAAGGTTCCGGCCTGATCCCGCGCGCGTGCCGCCGCGATCTGCCGCTCGTTGCACCCGACCAGACAGACGAGCACAACGGCCAGCAAGAGCATTCGCGCCCACGGCATGCCGTCAAACGTACCGATAGCTCTGGCTTGATCGACCCCGGCGCCTGCGCTCACCCCGCTGAGGGCGGACGGGTCATGAAAGTGCCCTTCAGCTCAAGACCCATTGCGAGGTCTTCGTACTTCGGCTCCTTGCGCTTGCGCCAGCCGCTACCCGCCGAAATGGGTGGCGCCATCAGGGGCGGCAGCATCGGGAACCCGTCGCCAGCAACATCTGCCGCGGGCAGCGGCGACGCCGCCGACGCCAGTTGCACCGGCATGTGCGCGCCGGTCAGCACCGCGGTAGCGGCCGGCGGCGCCGACAGGTTTCCCATCGACACCGCAACACCCATCGCCGCTGCCGGTTCGGCCGCGCCCAGGCTCGCCGCGGTGTCCGACAGGCTGTCCGCTGCCGCTCCCAGCGCCGATTCGCCCTCCGAGAGCCCCGCGGCGATGTCGGGAGCCACGGACTGCAGCGCCTGGGCGGAACTGAACTGCGCGAAGTAGCTCAGCAGATTGATCGGGAAGCCCGACGAGATCCACTGGTTCATATAGGTGTTGGCCAACCCGAACCAACCCTGGTTGGGGTCGAAGGTGACGCCGATCGCCTGCAGGATCGTGTCGACCGGGGACACTGGTGGCGCAATGGCGTCAGCGGGTGCCGCCGCGGCGCCAGCATTGGCGAGCGCGGACGTCACGCCGGTCGACGTGGCCGAGGCCGACGCGGTGTGCACGGCTTCGGCCTGTGCCGCGGGTCCTTCCGGCGTGCTGATCAGCGGCGGCGACGTGAATGCCGGCAACTGCAGGGCCTGCGCCGACGCCGCCTGGTAGCGATACATCGCCGCGGCGTTACTCACCCACATGCGCTCGTACTGCGCCTCGGTTTCGGCGATCGCCCCGAGGTTCTTGCCCAGGCCGTTGCTGGCCAGCAGTCGCGCAAGCTGCAGCCGGTTGGCGCTGACCACCGACGGGTGCACCACCGCGGCCTGCACCGACCCGAAGGCTCCCGCGGCGGCGCGCGCCGACGAACCCATCGCCAGACACTGCTGCGCGGTAGCACCCAGCCAGGTCAGGTAGGTACCCACCGCCTGGACCATCGCGGTCGACGCCGGGCCGTGCCAGGCTTCGGTCACCGATGCCAGCACAGGCCGGTAGGCGCGAATAGACTCCTCGAGGTCGTACCCCAGTTGCTGCCAGGCGTACGAGGCCTCGATGAGTGGTTCCGCGCCGGGGCCCGAGTGGATCAGCGCGGAGCTGACCTCAGGTGGCAGGCCGATGAAATCCATGCCATACACAATGTCAACTCAGGTGAATTTTTGCGAAACGGCGCGTTGACGAGGAAGGGAAATACCCAGGAACATTGGGCGTCGGCGACTATGAGATCGCATTGACCGCGGTCGCCAGGCGCGACCGGAACTCGTCGGGCACCGACACGTAGCCGTTGTCGGCAAGACCGCTCTGACCCGCCCCGGTGGCGCTTTGCAGGAACGCCTTGACGGCGGCGCCGACCTGCGCATCCGGGTACTTCGAGCACACGATCTCATACGTGGCGAGCACGATCGGATAGGCGCCGGGCAGGTTCGGCCGATAGAACGAGATGGTGTCGAAGGCCAGGTCGTTGCCCTCCCTGGCGAACCAGGCGGCCGAGATCGTCTTGCCCACCGAGCCGGTGTCGATGCCGACCGGGTCCGGACCCGCCGATGTGACGACGTTGGCCACGTTCAGGCGCTGCGCCAGCGCGAAGGACCATTCCACATAGGTGACCGAGCCTTCTGCCCGGGAGACGGCCCCAGCCACTCCGTCACTGCCGGCCGCGCCCTCTCCGACGCCGCCGTTGAACACCTTTCCGGCGCCCCGGCCCCAGGCGTCACCGGCGGCGGTATCGAGATACCTCTGAAAGTTGTCCGACGTTCCGGACTGGTCGCTGCGGAACACCACCCGGATCGGCTCGGCGGGCAGCGCAACACCGGGATTCAGCGTCTGGATCGCGGGATCGTTCCAGCCGGTGATCGCGCCGTTGAAGACTTTGGCCGCGGTCGGAGCGTCCAGGTTCAGCGACGTCACTCCGCTGATGTGGTAGGCGATGGCGATCGGCCCGAAAACCACCGGAAGATTCCATACCGGTGACCCACAGCGCTGTTGCGCCCCGGCGTAATCGTTCTTGCCCAGCGGGGAATCCGATCCGGCGAAATCGGTTTGGCCGCCCAGGAATTCGCTGATTCCGGCGCCGGACCCGTTGGCGGTGTAGTTGAGCGTGTGGCCCGGGCAGGCTTGTTCGAACACCTTGACGAACCGGGCCATCGCGTTGGCCTGCGCGGTGGAACCGCTGGCCTTCAGGGTAGGCCGGCCAGGGCAGTCCGCCGTCGCCGCCGGGGTTGGGGAGGAGTCGCTCTTGGACGCGGAGCCATTGTCCCCGGCGCACGCCGACACCGTCGCGGCGACGACGGCCAGGATCGCCAAAGCGGCGCCGAACCGATTGTGAGTCAATTCAATTCCTTGACGGGTACCGCCGAAACCGCGGTCTGCTGCGCAATCATGCGGCATCGTAACAAGTTCGGATCGTCGGGATTTGTTGTCGACTGCGGCTCAACCTGTTCGGATTTGATGATTTCAACTGCAGTTTCCGCCGGGTTCACGGTCCGGACAGATCGCGCCACCAGCGTCACGCACTTGATAGGGATGCGCTTCGTACGGTGTCGTTACGTGCGATGATCCCCCGGTAAGCATCTTGTTACGTCTCGACCGCCAGGAGGTGCCGGCATGGCCAGCCGCTGCCTGCGTAAGCCCGGCCCGCGGACACCCGCGATCGGTGCCGGACTGGTGGTCGGGTTACTCGGCCTCATGACGGCGTTGCCGGCACCTGCGGCTTTCGCCGATGCCGTCGACAGCCAGTTCCTCAATGCCCTGCAGGCGCACAACATCAACTTCGGGTCGCCCAACGCCGCCATTCTCGCCGCCCACCAGGTCTGCAACGAACTCGACGGCGGCAGGCAGAAGGCCGATGTCGCCAACGACATCACCAGTAGCAGCAATCTGGACGGCTATCACGCGGGCTACTTCGTCGGCGTCAGCATCGCCGCGTACTGCCCCCGGCACCACTCCTCCTAGCCAACATTTACGGAGTCGTAACGCGGGTGCCGGCTTGGCCCGCATACACTTTCGGGACGCATATCACGGAGAGTGATTCATTGATCGCGAAAGTAGTGTTCGGCCTTGTGTTGGCGCTGAGTGCCTCGGTGTTCGCCGCCGCTCCGGCCGGCGCCGACCCCAACCCGTTCAGTGTCCTCAACTGCAATTGCGAGGGCGGCGCCATGTTCCAGCCCCGCGGCACCCCGCACGAACAGATCGATACGGGTATCCAGAACGGGCTGAGCGACCTGCTGGGCAGCCCGGGCTAACCGGCCGCCCCCTGCCCCACTGCCTGGATCGAGGCGTGTTCGTGTAACGCCTGCTCGGTTTCGATCGCGACGGGCATGAGGTCGAAGACGACTTCCCGGACGGTCCCGGTGAACGCATACGGCGCCTTGTCCTCGTAGTCGCGGTCGACGACGAGCCCGTTGTCGCGGCCGACGTCCAAGCCCGCGTAGGAGGTGAATGACAGGCTCACGGTCTGGGGCAGTTCCCCCTCGCCGATCTGGCGGTCACCGGCCCACAAGGTCACCCGGCCACCCGATCCGACGACGGGCTGTTCCGACTCGAACATCATCCTCACGGTGACCTCGCCGGTAGGGATCGGTTCGGTGGACACCTGGCGATAGGTCTCGACGCCCAGGAAGGAGTAGGTATGGCACAGCCGGCGCTGCTCGTCCACCCACAGGGCAAACCCGCCCATGAAATCGGCGTTGGCGACTACCACCCCCTGCGCATCCTCCGGGACACTGACCCGGGCCTCGATCGCATAGGAGCGGCCGTAGATGCGTGGGACCATGCCGCGCTGGATGTTCTGTACGCCGCCTTGGAAGGTGAACCGGGTGGTGGTGGGCAGCGGTGGCAGGTCGCCGAACATCACCGCGAGACCACCCAGCAGCGGCAGCACCCGGTTGCGCTCGGCTTCCTCCCACCACAGTTGCTGCAGTTCGGCGAGCTTGTCCGGGTGTTCGGCGGCAAGGTCTTTGGCCTGCGAGAAATCCTCGGGTAGGTAATAGAGCTCCCAGGTGTCCTGGTCCGGATCGTAGTTGCCGGGGGCGAAACGCTGCATGGTTTCCGGTGACAGATCCCACGGCGCCCGGTCCAGCCGGGCGGACGCCCACCACCCGTCCTGGTAGATGGCGCGGCTGCCGAACATCTCGAAATATTGCACGGTGCGGTGCTCTTCGGCCGCCGGGTCGTCGAATGTCTGCAGGAAACTCGTGCCGTCCATCGGCTCCTGCTCCACCCCGTCCACACTGGTCGGCACCGGTAATCCGATGGCTTCCAACACCGTTGGCGCGATGTCGATGCAGTGGGTGAACTGGGCGCGCGGCTTGCCGTCGGGCCGGATGCGGCTCGGCCAGGCGATGACCATCGGGTCACGGGTGCCGCCCAGGTGGCTGGCCATCTGCTTGCCCCACTGGAATGGGGTGTTGTTGGCATGTGCCCATCCCGAGGCGAAATGCGGCGCGGTGAACTCGTCGCCGAGTGCCTCGATCCCGCCGTATTGCTCGATCAGCGCCAACTGCTGGTCGGCGTCCAGGTCCAGTCCGTTGAGGAACGTCATCTCGTTGAACGAACCGGTGTTGGTGCCTTCCATACTGGCGCCGTTGTCACCCCAGATGTAGATGACCAGCGTGTTGTCGGACTCGCCGAGATCGTCGATCGCATCGAGCAGGCGGCCGACGTTGTAGTCGGCATTCTCGGAGAACCCGGCGAACACCTCCATCTGGCGCGCATAGAGCTTGCGCTGGCTGTCGGTGAGGCTGTCCCAGGCCGGGAACAGGTCCGGCCGCTCGGTGAGCTCCGCATCCGGCGGGATGATACCCAGCTGCTTCTGCCGTTCGAATGTCTTTTGCCGGTAGACATCCCAGCCTTCGTCGAACTGGCCCCGGTACTTGTCGGCCCACTCTTTGAACACGTGGTGCGGGGCGTGGGTGGCCCCGGTCGAGTAGTAGATCATCCACGGTTTGGTGGGGTTCTGGGCCCGCACCGTATGCAGCCATTCGACGGCCTTGTCGGTGAGGTCGTCGGGGAAGAAGTACGGCCGGTCGCCCGACGGAGCCTCCGGGATGCCGATGACCGTGTTGTCCTGCGTGATGATCGGGTCGTACTGTCCGGCGGCACCGCTCGGGAAGCCCCAGAAGTGGTCGAATCCCCACCCCAGCGGCCAGTTGTCGAACGGGCCGGCCGCACCTTGGACGTTATCCGGGGTCAGGTGCCACTTGCCGAAAGCCCCTGTCACATAACCGTTGTCGCGCAGGATGCGCGGCAACGCCGCGCAACTGCGGGGCAGGACCGTCGCATAGCCCGGGTACGGACCGGGAAACTCGCAAACGGACCCGAAGCCGACCCGGTGGTGGTTGCGCCCGGTCAACAGCGCCGCGCGGGTAGGCGAGCACACGGCGGTGACATGAAAACGGTTGTAGGCCAGGCCGTTCTCGGCCACCCGAGACAGTGCCGGGGTGCTGATGCCACCGCCGAAGGTGTCGGGACCGCCGAAACCGGCATCGTCGATCAGGACGATCAGCACGTTTGGCGCGTTGTCCGGCGCGGCGGCGCCCGGAACGATGGTCCAGTCCCCGACCGACTCGGCGACGGTGCGGCCGACGGTACCGCCGAAAGTGCGTTGCGGGATGGGCAGCCTGGTGCGATCGGGATTGAACTTGCCCATCGCCTCCTCCAGCGCCGAACCCAGCGCCCGCAGCGTCGAACGACTCAGCTCGGCAACCGATTTCATCGGTGACCCGGACAGCGTCTGTTCCACCGGAAGCCGGCCGGTTGCCGGCGTCACCGCGATGATCAATGCGCTGCCCGCCGACAGCGCCGCACCGATCTCGTCGGCAAGCCCGCTCTTGATCCGGTGATTGGCGAAGGTGCCGGCCAGCGCGCCGGCCATGGCCCCGAAGGCGGCGGTGGCCAGCAACGCCGGGGAGAACAGGCCCACGGCCAGGCCGGCGCCCGCGCCCCACGCAGCGCCGCGGCGACCTAGCTTGTTGCCGGTGTCCAACAGCACGCCGTTGCCCTCGGCGTCCTTGCCGACCAGCACCGCACCCTGCAACGGCAGGGTCTTGGCGTTGGCGCGGCCGGTGAGGTTCTCGAAGTCGCTACGCGCTGTCTCGATGTCCTGATACCCGGCGACGATGACGAGTGCGTTGTCTTCGGTCATGACCAGAATTCCTCTCGGCGGCTGATGAACTCACGGTGCGACCCGGTTACCGGGTCAGGGAACTCGATGCGCTGGGCCAGCAATTGCAGTGGCGTGCTGAAGTCGTGATCCGCGACGTCGATTACGTTGGGATACAACGGGTCTCCGGTGATCGGTACGCCGAGCGCGGCCATGTGCACCCGCAGTTGATGGGTGCGGCCGGTGCGCGGCGTCAGCCGGTAGAGGCCGTCGCGCGACAACAATTCCACCAACGTCTCGGCGTTGACCGGTCCGGGTTCTGTCACGGCCTGCAAACGCCCGCGTCGCTTGACTATTCGGCTCCGGATCACCTGCGGCAGCGCCAGCGCGGGGTCTACCGCAGCCCGGGCCAGATACGTCTTGCGCACCACCCCGCGTGCGAAAAGTGTTTGGTAGGAGCCCCTGAGCGCGCGGCGGGTGGTGAACAGCAACACCCCGGCGGTCAACCGGTCCAGGCGGTGGGCCGGACTCAGCTCGGGCAGGCCGAGATGGCAGCGCAACCGCACCAGCGCGGTTTGGGCCACGTGCCGGCCGCGCGGCATGGTGGCCAGAAAGTGCGGCTTGTCGACGACCACGATGTCGTCGTCGCGATAGAGCACCGGAATGTCGAAGGGCACCGGCACCTCGTCGGGCAGATCCCGGTAGAGGTAGACGCTCGAGCCGGCGGGCAACACCGTTGTGCGGTCGACCACCCCGCCGGCGGCGTCCACAACTTCACCGGCCAGCACCTTCGCACCGGCCCGGGGCCCGAACCGACCGACGAGTTCGGCCAGTACCGGTCCGCCATGCACGCGCACCCGCGCCGGCCCCAAGGCCTCACGAACGCTAATCAGTGCGGGCTCCATCGGGTGCAGACTATCCACCGCCAACCGCTTGCGGGCTGCTTTCACCAGACATGGTGGTGGCGGCGCACCGGGTGCGGCGGGCGATTGCACGAGTCGCCGCAAGTGCAGGCGGCCGCGGCAACGTGCTTTGCGGTCACCGGTGCGCGGATTGTCGACGACAACGCCGTAGGGTCGCGCGCCTTGCTCGACTTCTCAAGTGATGCAAGCGCTTAACCGAAAGTTCGCCCGTTGTTCGACCGCTGCGCTCGCGGGCTATTCGTGACAACCGTACCGTGGGGTCACTCAGGGCACTCACTGGACAGGCGGTAACCGATGCAACGCCCAACTCGGTTGAAAGTCAAGCCATTTCGGCCGGTTTCCGAGCACACCGACGGAGCCTGGTGGCCGCGCTCGACGCGGCTGGCCGACGAGCTACCGGGCCTGGTGGCGTCGCTGGCCGAACGGCTGGGGCCGATCGCGATGGTGGGCTACCACCACAACAGCTGGGACGACGCACCCCGCGTGCTCGAGGTGGCCGGGCACGCCGTCGAACTGCTGGGCTTCAGCGGTGACGAGCCGGACAGCGTCATCCTGATCGGAGAAGACGGTCATCACCTGACCCTGAACGTCATCTCACCGGACGCCAGCGACGAGGGCGGCCAACAGGCCCTCGAAGAGGCCCGCGCCGACGACGACGTCGCCGCCGCCGCGACCCGTTCCCTGGTCGCCCGATCGGTGGCCGACGTCGCAGAGAAATTGGCTCAGCACGAAGGCCGAGGCGACGAACAGCTCACTACCAGACTCCGGCCGCAGATCCTGCAGTGGTGTGAAGACGCCGCCCAACGGTTCGTGGACGCTCCCGTGCAGCAATTCGTCCCGATTCTCGTCGAGCACCTGGTGCGCAACCGCCTGCTGGAGTCGCGGGCGGCGGCTGGGTCGGGTCATTAAGGCGTCAGCACCGCGGCTCAGCCGCCGTCGGGTCCAGGGACGCCGTTGAGTCCGGACGCGCCGGCATTTCCCGGTCCCACCGGGCCGGCACTCGGTCCGCCGGCCCCGCCGGCGGCGCCCAGTCCGCCGGCTCCGCCGTCGCCGACGAGCCCGGCGGCCCCGCCGTTACCGCCGCTACCGCCGTTACCTCCGGAATGGCCGGCCTCATAGGAGTTGCCGCCGGTCCCGCCGGCCCCGCCGACGCCGCCGTTGTTGGGGCTGCCGCCGTTGCCGGCGGCACCGCCCGCGCCGCCGGGACCGCCGTCGCCGTACCCGCCTCCGGCCTCGCCACTGCCGCCCATGCCGCCCGCTCCACCGGCTCCGCCGGTCCCGAAGAGCAATGCCCCCAACCCGCCGGTGCCGCCGGTGCCGCCCGCCCCGCCGCTGACCAACCCGCTGACCCCCCCGGCCCCGCCGGGCCCGCCGTCGCCGCCCGGCCCGAACAACCCGGCCACACCTCCGACGCCGCCGGCACCGCCCACCCCGCCATGCAAACCGCCGGCGGTGGCATTACCGCCACCTCCGGCCCCACCTGCGCCACCGGCTCCCGAAATCCCATACAGCAACCCGGCACCGCCTCCGACGCCGCCGGCACCGCCACTGCCGCCGGCAACGCCGGTGACCAGTGTCGTGGCGTTCTGACCGCCGGCAGCTCCACCCTGGCCGCCCCGGCCGCCGGCCCCGCCGTCCCCGAACAGCCCGGCCCTGCCTCCGGCCCCACCGGTTCCGCCATTAGCCCCGTTGAAGCCCACCGCCCCCGGCGCGGCGATCCCGCCGGCCCCGCCCGCCCCGCCGGTGCCGAACAGGTAGCCGCCATGGCCACCCGCCCCACCGGCGCCACCCAACCAACCGGAGCCGCCGGCCCCGCCGGACCCGATCAATCCCGCCGCACCCCCCGCTCCACCGGCCCGACTCGTAGTGCCGCCGGTGAAGCTGAACCCTGCACCGCCATTGCCGTACAACAGCCCCCCGGGTTGCCCGTCGGGACTCGAGGCCGTCCCGGCGGCACCGTCACCGATCAACGGCCGCCCCAACAACGCCTCGGTCGGGGAGTTCAGCGCCCCCAGCACACCTTGTTGCAGCGAGGAACCGGAGGCGCGCCAGGTGCCGGCGAGCGCGGCGGGGTCGCCGAACGCCAGCCCGGTGGTTCCGGGGACGCCGTCGAGTCCACCCGCGCCGGCGTTTCCCTGTCCTACCAAGCCTGCGGCCGGTCCGCCGGCCCCGCCGGTGGCGCCCAGTCCACCGGGGCCGCCGGTGCCGATCAGCCTGGCGGCCCCACCGTTACCGCCGCTTCCGCCGTTACCTCCGGAATGGCCCGGTTCGTAGGAGTCGCCGCCGGTGCCGCCGGTCCCGCCGGCACCACCATTGCCATAGGACCAGCCCCCGGCCCCGCCAGCGCCTCCGGCGCCACCGGCCCCGCCATCGCCGGACCCGCCGATAACGCTGCCACTGCCGCCCGTGCCACCCACTCCGCCGGTCCCGCCGGTCCCGAACAGCAACGCCCCGGTTCCACCGGTGCCGCCCGTGCCGCCGGCTCCGCCACTCACCAGCCCACTGGCCCCGCCGGCCCCACCGGTGCCGCCGTCGCCGCCCGGCCCGACCAACAACCCGCCGACACCGCCCAGCCCGCCGACGCCGCCCGTCCCGCCATAGCGACCTCCGGCGGCGGCGTTACCGTCGCCCCCGCTCCCACCGGCGCCACCGGCTCCCGAAGCGCCATACAGAAACCCGCCGGCGCCACCGGTCCCGCCGGCACCGCCACTGCCGCCGGCCGTGCCGCTGACCAGTGTCGTGGCGTTCTGACCGCCCGCGGCCCCACCGTGGCCACCGCGCCCGCCGACCCCGCCGTCCCCGAACAACCCGGCCCGGCCCGCGGCCCCGCCGGTCCCGCCGTTGGCGCCGTTGAAACCCACCGCCCCCGGCGCTCCGCTCCCGCCGGCCCCACCGGCACCGCCGGTGCCGAACAGGTAACCGCCATGGCCCCCGGCGCCACCGGCGCCACCCAGCCAGCCGGCCCCGCCGGCCCCGCCGGCCCCGATCAGCCCCGCCGCACCCCCCGCACCACCGGTCTGAGTCGTGGTGCCGCCGGTATAGCTGAATCCCGCACCGCCGTTGCCGTACAACAACCCCCCGGGTTGCCCGTTGGGACTCGACGCCGTCCCGGCAGCACCATCACCGATCAACGGCCGCCCCAAGAACGCCTCGGCCGGAGCATTCAGCGCCCCCAACACGAATCGTTCTGCCGCCTGCAACGGCGAGGCGCCGGCGGACTCGGCAGCCGCATACGATGCCCCGGCGGCGGCCAGAGTCTGGACGAACTGCTGGTGGAACCGCGCGGCTTGCGCGCCGAACTGTTGATAGGCCTGCCCATAGGAGCCGAACAACGCGGCGATCGCCAGCGAAACCTCATCCTGGGCCGCGACAATCACGCTGGTGGTCGGTAGCGCCGCGGCGGCACGGGCCGCATTGATCGCCGAGCCGATGCCGGCCACATCCACCGCCGCACCCGCCAAGACTTCGGGCGCCGCAACTACCTGCGACATGTGCCTCCATCGGGTCTGGTACCGGACAGCGGGAGAACAGGTTCGGGCGGCGGGTTCCGGCTCGCGAGCCGAGTGGGCTCATCATAGCGATCGCCAGGTGACGTCGGCGTCGGTTCCGCGGCCTGGGCCGGCCGGGGTCCTGGAAGGCGTCTGCTGGCGACATCCACGTCTGCCGGCGCGGCCACCGTGCGCTCCGACGAGACCCGAGGCCACCCCGGACCCAACCGCATCCCGAAACCACCAACGCATCCGCCGAGCCGAGCGCCAAGGAGATAACACTCGACGTGACCTCGCAGGTGATGATCCGGGCCGGATCAGCCCGTAAATCCGTGATAGTGCATCACGTGTTTGATGCGGGTGTAGTCCTCGAAGCCGTACATCGAGAGGTCTTTCCCATAGCCGGAATGTTTGAATCCACCATGGGGCATCTCGGCCACCAGAGGTATGTGAGTGTTGAGCCACACACACCCGAAGTCCAGCTGGGCGGTCATCCGGGCCGCCGTATCGACATTGCTGGTCCACACCGAGGACGCCAGACCGTAAACCGTGCCGTTCGCGAACGCGACGGCCTGCTTCTCGTCGCAGAATCGCTGCGCCGTAACGACCGGTCCGAAAATCTCGGTCTGGATCAACTCGTCGTCCTGTTCCAGGTCGGCGATCAGGGTTGGTTCATAGAAGAAGCCGGCGCCGTCAATCGCTCGGCCGCCGGCCAAGATTCGCGCATGAGCCGGGGTGCGCGACACCAAGCCGGCAATATGTTGCATCTGATTATTGTTGTTGATCGGGCCGTAGAGAATATCGCTGTCGGCCGAATCGTATCCGGTCTTGGTGGTGGCCACCGACTCAGTCATCGCCGCCAGGAAGTCATCGTAGATGCCGTCCTGAATGATGATCCGGGTGGCAGCGGTGCAGTCCTGGCCACCATTGAAATATCCTGCCACCGTGAGCGCTTCGACGGCAGCCGGGATGTCGGCGTCATCGAAGATGATCACCGGCGCCTTGCCGCCAAGTTCCAGGTGGGGCCGTTTGATACCTTCCGCCGCCCGAGCTGCGACAGCCATGCCGGCCCTGGTCGACCCGGTGATCGAGACCATCTGCGGCACCGGGTGGGCAACTAATTCCGCACCGGTTTCGCGATCGCCGCATACCAGATTGCACACTCCAGGCGGAAAGATCTCCTGCATCTTGTTCACCATCCAAAAGGACGACGCCGGAGTGGTATCCGAGGGTTTGAGCACTACGGTGCAACCGGCAGCCAGCGCGGGAGCGAGCTTCCACACGGCCATCATCATCGGGTAGTTCCACGGCGCAACCTGGGCAACCGGACCGACCGGCTCGCGTCGAATCGAGGAAGTGTAGCCGCGCATGTACTCCCCCTGCGATCTACCCTCCAAAACCCTTGCGGCCCCGGCGAAAAACCGGATCTGATCGACCATGGCCGGTATCTCTTCGGACATGGTGAGACCGACTGGCTTTCCGGTGTTCTCGCTCTCGATCGCGACGAGTTCTGTGGCATGGTCCTCGATGGCGTCCGCGAGCTTGAGTAACGCGCGTTGCCGTTCGCCCGGCGTGGACCAGCGCCAGGTCTCGAACGCTTTCGCGGCGCAGGTGAAGGCATCATCCACGTCGCGCGCGGTGGAATTGGGCGCTGACGCGTAGACCTGTCCGGTCGACGGATTCACGATGTCCATAGCCTGGCCATCGGCGGCGGCCCTCACTTCGCCGTTGATGATGTTGAGGAATCTATTCTTGTCAGACATCTCGTCACCTCTTCAGTTGTCTTGCGATTCATCGTTTTTCCGGCCGAGACTGTCGCAGGGCCGAGACTCGGTGCCCCGTGTCAAAGTGCGGCCGAGGAAAAAATCGGGCTGACGGGCTCGCATCACGACCATCAGGGCGGCCCCGAGCAACAAGATGCCGCATCCCAGGAAGAACACCAGACCGATACCGTCGATCGAAGCACCGCTGCCGTGGCGGGGATCGGTGCTCTGGATGATCGAAATCACGAACACCAGAGCCAGCAGTGATCCGCCCAGCAGCGGGAACAGCAACTTGAACACGACATTGTGCAGACTGTCGAGCAGCACCGAGCGGAAGTACCAGACGCAGGCGAACGCGGTGATTCCGTAGTACCAGCACACCAGAATGCCCAGTGTCGCAATCGTATCCAGTAGCGTCCGCGCCGACAACAACCGCGCCAGTCCATAGAAGGCGCTGGTGGCAACACAGGCTACAACGGTGCCATGCAAGGGCACGGATCGGGAACTGACCTTGGCCAGCCGCTGCGGAAACGCTTTGTAAGCGCCCATAGCGAGCATGCAACGCGCCGCGGGCAGGAAGGTTGTCTGCAGACTGGCCGCCGAGGATGCCAGGATCGCCAGGAACAGCAGCTGGCTCCCCCAGCGACCGAGTACCGGCTCCGCGAGGGCGCCGAAAGCGTTGTCGGCGTTTGCCGGGTTCCCCAAGCCGAGCCCCTGTGACCCCACCCCGGCGTACATCATCATCGCCGTGCTGACCAGCAGGTAGGTCAGCAGGATTGTGATCACGCAGAGCATCCCGGCTCGGCCCGGCACCTCCTGCGGATCCTTGCATTCCTCGCCAAGGGTCAGACAGGTATCCCAACCCCAGAAGGCGAAGACAGAGCCGGTCACTCCCAGCGCCACGGCGCCGACACCGATGCCGCCGAACGGATTGAACCATTCGGCGCTGAAGTGAACGGCGACCGGCGCGTGTCCACGGTTGACGGACAGGCCGGCAGCGACCGCAAAGCCTAGAACCACGGCCATCTGGAAGCACACCAGCACCCACTGCAAGCGTTCGCTGGTTTCGATACCACGACACGACACCCACGCGGCCAACCCGAGCAGCGACACCGTGGTCGCGATGTCAACCCACTTGTTGGCCGCCAACGCGGTGAGGGCAGCATCATGAAACAAGGCGCCGAGAAACAAGTACAAGAAGTTCGCCGCCACCGCGGCCAGGTTGGACAACACGATGATCGTCGCAGTCACCATGCCCCAGCCGCACATCCACCCGACATAGGGCCCGAACGCTTTGGTGGACCAGGTGAACGAAGCACCACAGTCTGGGGTGTCCGCATTGAGTTCCCGGTACGCGAACGCAGTGAGGAACATCGGGATGAAGCCACCGATGAAGATGGCCGGCATCTTGAGCCCGACGGTGGCCACGATCAAGCCGATGCTGGCCGTCAGCGTGTAACCGGGTGCCACACAAGCGATTCCCAGGATCGCCCCGGAGAAGGTGCCCACGGTTCCTGAGGCGAGTCCTTTGCTATTGCAGCCCTCGGGCGACGCCGCGACCCCATCTTCGGAACCGGGCACGGCGACCTCTGCCGACATGATTCGGGTCGCCGGAATCACTGAACGCCGGGATGACACGACGCCGGTGACGTCGGCGCGACATCCAAGGCTGGATTGCGATCGAAGAATCCCACCGGCTTGAGCCAGAACGACACCACGTCGGCCGGCATGACAGGCCAGTCCTCCGGGCGCGGAATATGATGGATCCCGAAGGTATACCAGAGCACCACGTCGGTGTTGTCGATCGAGCGGTTGGTCGCCGTCCACTCGGGTAGGCCCCGACCGGGTCCACTCTGATTAACGAATTCTCCTGCGGGCCAACGCTCATCGGGTCGGTTCGGCGTCACCCAGACGGTGTGAGCGATTACTTCCGCGCGCCGCAACACCGCCGAATCGCGGTCAAACATCGACGGGATCACAGCGCCGGGGACCAGCTTGTACGACGGGTGTGTGCCAAGGCCGTTCATGACATTCTCATTGACCACCCGCCAGGCCCGCTGAGTCTCCCAGTTGTAATCCTGCTTGCCCTCCTCTTCGTTGCGCAAAGCGGTGTTTCGCTGCCGAAGTGACAAGCCGTACGGATTGTCCGGCCCGGTCGGCACCACCTCGGTTTCACTGACGTAGACGGTGTTCTCCGCTCCGTCAATGTCGAGATCCAGTCGCGCAGTGAGGAAATGCTGATGGTAGGGCGCGTAGGTCAACCGATCCACCAGAGTTCCATGCGGATGTGGCTCACCCTCGGCAAGATGAGTGGTCACCATAAGGCCGGTCGCCCGAACTTCGCACTCGATGCTGCCGTCCTGGTAGAAGCGCCAGTACACGAGGTATTCGTAATTGGCGACCGTGACGTGGAAAGAGACGGTCAAGCGGCGCATCCGCCTGACCTCGGAACCACTTTCGTGGTCGACGTGTTTCCACAGAACAGCGTTGTCTTCTTCGTGGATGCAGATGGCGTTCTTGATCGTGTACGGTTCGCCCTTGCTGTTGTGCAGAACCGCATCCAGATAACGGATCTCACCCAGGCAATCACAACCCAGCGCCAGTGAGGTCGTCATGAACCCCAGACCCCACTCGCCGATGTCGAACGCGGTACGCCGGTAGTGGTCGTCACTGTGGTCCCGGTACGGCACCACCATCTCAGCGAAAGACATACGGTGAGCAATGCGACGCACGCGGCCGTTGTCGTTGTAGGTGACCGTGTGCAGCGTCAAGCCCTCCCGATAGTTGAAACCGATTCGCAGAGACCAGTTTTGCCACTGCAGAAGGTTGCCGGCGAGGGTGAACGACGGTCCGTCCGGTTGAACTATCTCCAGCTTCTTCAATGATGTTCTCGCACTGGATACCAGTACCCGATCGGGAACATGTTCGGGCAGGTATTCACCCATGACTTCCGGGAACTCTAACGGCGTGCCTTCCTCAATCTTCAGTAGCTGCATGGCGTTCAGGTCGACGATGCAGTGGAAACCCCTGAGGTGGTGCGCGTAGTAATTCGCTCCACCGGGCGCTTTGACCCAAGTGTCGGACCAGGCGATGCGACGGTCACGGAAGGCTTCGGGAATCAGAGCCTCGCCATAGGTCCATATGTCCATCAGGACGCTGCTGACGTCAGTGACGCCGCGGCGGCCCAGAGCGGCCAGGACATCCGGGTGATTGAGGAGCAGCTGCCCTGCCTCGTTCCATTCATCAACGGTGCAGTTCGGCTGGACGCCGGGCAGATACGTCCACGACAGGACTGTGTCGTCGGACAGCGAGACGCGCGCCTTATACGTCTGGTTGGTCTCACGGTTGAATACAACGGCCACCGCGCGACGGTCGGGAGCATTCCCGCCGTCCTCGAACAACGCAAGTTCCTTCTTGCCGGGCTCGTCCAATTCGATCGAGGCGAATCTCCACCGCTGACCATCGACGTCCTGGTCGCGGCGCAGGACTGCTACGGTCCTGTCGAATTCGGTCTCATCGAGCGGGTCCAGCGGATGATGGATCTGTCTGTCCGTGTCGCTCATCGAGACTCCCGTCTTCACCGGGGCGCGCAGCCTCTTGCCGGCCAATCCGGTGCCAGCACCCCGGAACTAGTTTTCACCGTTTGCTGCCCTACCATTACCAACAACGACATCGACGGCAAATACGTTGCGCGGCACCTTTGCCTGGCAGCACGGCTGTGATGTGTCGGAAAGGTGGCTATGTTGCCACATCCGACTGAAAAGTGTATCCAACACGTACCACGTTGGGAGGGAAGGATCGAAGATTTGATCTGTTCGACACAAAGTCGAGCACGCCCGGCCAATGCAATTTTCGATATGGCCCTATAGTCGAAACGACTGATCTCTCGCTCAGTTGCCAACGTCGCCTCATTATGATCCGTGTCACACACCGGTGGCAGAGGCTGACGTTAGTTGGGTTGAAGCGGTGCCGCGTGACCGAGAAGCTGTGTGCAAACTCGTTTGAACAAGTGTTCTCATTCTGGACAAGCTCGTCAACGTCCAGGTTAGAGGCCCAATGCGCTGGCAGCGCTGCCTCCAAGACGGCTCCGCTGGTTGACTTCGCTACTTCTGCGTAGCCCAGTGAGTAGCGGGAAAGTCAAACAACAAAGCTGTTGCGTTGGAATCAAATGAGGCCGGCAATTATCGCCGCCGTGGGTTTGGCGAGGCTGCAAACCGACACTGATTTGAGTACTTATTACGGGGCCAGGTTCTGCTTCGGCGCGGTCGCCGTGTCCCGATAGCCGACCTCGTCGATCACCTGTGCAGGCCAGCGGTCAAGCGGCGGGAAATCGGGAACTCCCGTTCACACGTCTGATCGGCAGGAGATCCGACAGTCTGTAGCGATTCGCAGCGCGTCCCCCTTTCAGTATGGGACGAATATCCATCCTTGACGGGGTATTGCCCGGTGAACTATCGGAGAAGGGTCCGGAACCGATTCCTCGGGTGACAACAATCGAGCGGAAAATCACCGCCTGAAACTCCTCCCCGTCCACGGTACTTCACGCTGCTAATGCTGATGGAAGGCGTTGACGTCGCGGGTCCCTACCCTGAAGCCCGGTATCGCAAGCTGTTCACGCCGTCGATCTCGGCGCGCGGCGTGGATCAGCGCAGCCCGGTGTCGACCAAGCCGGACGGTCCGGGCAGACCCCAATCGGGCTGGTAGCCGAACAACACGTCTGCCCGGACCGACTGCAGGTCGACGTCAAGCATCTCGATGGCGTTCAGCGGAACCAGGGCGGGGTGCGGGTAACCGCACGCCCGGGCCAGGGACAACAGCTCGAAGCGCAAGGTGGCCAGATAGTTGGCGCAGCGCACCGACTTGAGCGCCGGATCAAGGCCGTGTTGCAGCCACGCCGACTGGGTGGCGACTCCGGTCGGGCAGCGCCCGGTGTGACAGCGCTGAGCCTGAATGCACCCGATGGCGAACATCGCGGTGCGGCCGACATTGACCATGTCGCAGCCCAGCGCCAGCGCCAGCAGGGCGTTCTCCGGGATTCCGAGCTTGCCCGAGCCGATGAACACCACGTCGTGGTGCAGGTCCTGTTCGGCGAAGGCCCGGTAGACCCGGGGGAACGCCCACTTGAACGGCAACGCGACGTGGTCGCTGAAAACCAGCGGCGCGGCGCCGGTGCCGCCCTCGCCCCCGTCGACGGTGACGAAGTCGACGCCCCTGCCGGTTTGCGCCATCCGCGCCGCCAACTCGGGCCAGAACGCGTCTTCTCCGACCGCCGACTTGATGCCCACCGGCAGCCCGGTGGCATCGGCGATGGTTTCGACGAACTCCAGCAGGCCGTCGACGTCACCGAACGCCGAGTGCCCGGCCGGGCTCTTGCAGTCGACCCCGACCGGGATGCCGCGGATCTGGGCGATCTCTTCGGTGACCTTGGCACCGGGCAGCATGCCGCCCAACCCCGGCTTGGCGCCCTGGCTCAGCTTGATCTCGATCGCCCGGATCGACGGGGTGGCGGCCACCCGGGCCACCAGTCGGGGCAGGCTGAAGGTGCCGTCGCCATTGCGGCAGCCGAAATACCCGGTGCCGATCTGCCAGATCAGGTCGCCACCGCACAGGTGATACGGCGACACCCCGCCCTCACCGGTGCTCTGCATGGCACCGGCCAGCGCCACGCCCTGGTTCAGCGCGGTGATGGCCGCGCCCCCGAGCGCCCCGAAGCTCATCCCCGACACGTTGATCAAGGACGACGGACGAAAAGCCTTGGCGCGCTTGCGCGCCCCCCCGAGCACCTTGGCCGCCGGCAACGGCAGCTTCGGATCGGGGTGGCTGGGCTCACCGTCCGGGGCCGAGACCGGGAACGCCGCATGCTTGATGATCGGGTAGTTGTGGACGCGTTCCAGATCGTTGTCGGTGCCGAAGCCGAAGTACCGGTTGCTCATCTTCGACGACGTGTACACCCAGCGACGCTGATCGCGGCTGAACGGCCGTTCGGCGTTGTTGTCGGTGACGATGTACTGCCGCAGCTCGGGCCCGACCGCCTCGAGGACGAAACGCAGGTGGCCCACGATCGGGTAGTTGCGCAGGATGGTGTGGCGGCGCTGCCATAGGTCCCAACCCGCCAAACCAGCCAGGCCCGATCCCAGGACAGCGCTCACGGAACGTCGTTTCACGCCCTCATGCTGACCCTGGCCACCGACCGACCGCTAGTGACCTCGGTCCTCGAAGGTCCTGGGAAGGTCCTCAATTGCTCAGTTGAGTGGCACCGGTTCGAGGATCTCGGCGCGCGCCTCGGGTGCACTGGCCCGCAACTCGTCGGCCGACACGTCGTCCGGCTGAGCCTGCGACAACACTTCGGCCTCGACCCGCGCCTTGTAGTTGGCGACCTCGCGGTCGATGTCGTCAGCGCTCCAGCCGAGCACCGGCGCCACCAGCTCGGCCACCTCGCGGGCACAGTCGACGCCGCGGTGTGAGTACTCGATGGAGATGCGCATCCGGCGGGCCAGGATGTCCTCGAGGTGCAGCGCACCCTCGGCCGCGGCGGCGTAAACGGCTTCCACCTTCAGATAGCCGGGCGCGTCCTTGATCGGGCCGAGCAGATCGGGATTGCCGGCTGCCATACCCAGCACACCGCCGATCAGCGAACCGTAGCGGTCCAGCAGATGGCGCACCCGGTAGGGGTGCAGCCCCTGCAGCGAACCGACATTCTCGGTCTGGTTGACCAGGGCGAAGTAGCCCTCGGCGCCCATCAGCGGCACCTTCTCGGTGATGGACGGCGCCACCCGCGCCGGGATGAATTCGGCCGCCGCGTCGATCGCGTCGGCTGCCATCACCCGGTACGTGGTGTATTTGCCGCCGGCGATGGCGACCAGACCGGCCGCCGGCACCGCCACCGCGTGCTCGCGCGACAGCTTGGAGGTGTCATCGCTTTCCCCCGCGAGCAACGGGCGCAGCCCGGCATAGACGCCGTCGATGTCGGCATGCGTCAACGGGGTGGCCAGCACCTCGTTGACGGTGGTGAGGATGTAGTCGATGTCAGCCTTGGTGGCGGCCGGGTGGGCCAAATCGAGATTCCAGTCGGTGTCGGTGGTGCCGATGATCCAGTGGTTGCCCCACGGGATGATGAACATCACCGACTTCTCGGTTCGCAGGATCATCGCGACGTCACTGACGATGCGGTCGCGGGGCACCACCACGTGCACGCCCTTGGATGCGCGCACCTTGAACCGCCCGCGCTGCTTGGACAACGCCTGAATCTCGTCGGTCCAGACTCCGGTCGCGTTGACCACCACGTGCCCACGGACTTCGGTCACCGACCCGTCCTCGGAGTCGCGCACCCGCACCCCGGTCACCCGGTCGCCCTCGCGCAGCAGTGCGACGACCTGGGTGGAACACCGCACCACGGCGCCGTAGTGTGCGGCGGTGCGCGCGACGGTCATGGTGTGGCGGGCGTCGTCGACCACGGTGTCGTAGTAGCGGATGCCGCCGATCAGGGAGCTGCGCTTGAGTCCGGGGCTCAGCCGCAGGGCACCGGCGCGGGTCAGATGCTTCTGCGCGGGAACCGATTTCGCTCCGCCGAGGGTGTCGTAGAGGAAGATTCCGGCCGCCATGTAGGGACGCTCCCACCAGCGCTTGGTCAGCGGGAACAGGAACGGCAACGGCTTGACCAGATGCGGTGCCAGCGTGGTCAGCGACAGCTCGCGTTCGAAGAGCGCCTCGCGCACCAGCCCGAACTCGAGTTGCTCGAGATAGCGCAGGCCCCCGTGGAACATCTTCGACGACCGGCTGGAGGTGCCCGACGCGAAGTCACGGGCTTCGACGAGCGCGACCTTGAGGCCGCGGGTGGCCGCGTCGAGCGCGCATCCGGAGCCCACCACACCGCCGCCGACCACCACCACGTCGAACTGCTCGGCACCCAGTCGCTCCCAGGCCAACGCACGTTGCTGAGGCCCCAGCGAGGAAGCCACCCAGGTCTGAGCGCTCTCCGGTGCTTGAATCGGGTTGCTCACGACGATGGACTCCTGTCGGTTTACTTGTCGGTGGGCGTTCGCCCAACCAGGCTAGTTCGTCGGCGGCTGTTGAGTCGGGCTTCAGTCCAGATCGTCATGCGCCATCAGGCGGCGGGCGGCCTCGGTGATCGAACCGGATAACGACGGGTAAACGGCAAGCGTCTGGGCCAACTCGTTGACCGTGATCCGGTTGGTCACGGCCACCGCGATCGGCAGGATCAGCTCTGAGGCGATGGGCGCGACCACCACGCCGCCGATCACCACGCCGGTGGACTTGCGACAGAAGATCTTGACGAAGCCCTGCCTCAGACCGGACATCTTCGCCCGGGCATTGGTGTGCAGCGGCAGCATGATGGTGCGCGCGCTGAACGAGCCGTCGTCGATGGCAGACTGCGGGACACCGACCGCGGCGATCTCGGGCCGGGTGAACACGGTCGCCGCCACCGTGCGCAGCCGGATCGGGTTCACGCCCTCGCCCAGAGCGTGGTACATCGCGATGCGGCCCTGCATGGCCGCCACCGAGGCCAGCAGCAGCAGGCCGGTGCAGTCCCCGGCCGCGTAGATGCCGGGCACCGACGTTCGCGAGACCCGGTCGACCTTGAGATAGTCGCCGGGCCCCAGGTCGATGCCGACGCGTTCCAGGCCCAGGCCGCCGGTGTTGGGCACCGAGCCGATGGTCATCAGCGCGTGGCTGCCCTCGATGGTGCGGCCGTCGGTCATCGTCACCAACACGCCTTGACCAGTCGCATTGCCGGTCCTGGTGACCGACTCGGCCCGTGCGTTCTTGACAAGATTGACGCCGCGTTCGGCGAACGACTCTTCCAGCACGGCGGCGGCGTCGGCGTCTTCGTAGGGCAGTACCCGGTCACGGCTGGCCGCCACCGTCACCGGCACTCCCAACTCGGTGTAGGCGTGTGCGAATTCGGCGCCGGTGACCCCGGAGCCGACCACGATGAGGTGCTCCGGCAACTCCTCGAGGTCGTAGAGCTGGCGCCAGGTGAGGATGCGCTCACCGTCGGGTTGCGCGGACGGCATGATCCGTGGGCTGGCACCGGTGGCGATGAGCACGAAGTCGGCGTCGTGCTCGGTGACGGTCCCGTCCGGAGCGGTCGCCCGCAGCCGGTGCCTGGCCAGGCCAGGAGTGGGATCGATGAGTTCGCCGCGTGCGTGAACCAACTGCACGCCCACCCTGCGCAGCTGGTCGGCAATGTCCGCCGACTGCTCCGCGGCAAGGTTGCGGACCCGGTCGTGGATCTGCGGCAGCAGGATCTTGGCGTCGTCGATGTCGATCTCGAAACCCAGCCGTGGCGCGCGACGCAGCTCGGTGCGCAGCCAGGTGGACGCGATGAAGGTCTTGGACGGCACACAGTCATCCAGCACGGCCGCGCCGCCGATGCCGTCGGAATCGATGATGGTGACATCCACCGAGCCGGGTTGCGCGTTGGCCGCCACCAGGGCCGCTTCGTAGCCGGCCGGGCCTCCACCGAGGATCACGATGCGGGTCACCACAGCCCATAACCTAGTCCGGCGGCGATGCTCTTTGCAGCGGGGCGTTTAAGCTTTCCCCGTGCCGCTCTACGCCGCCTACGGGTCGAACATGCATCCCGAGCAGATGCTCAAGCGTGCACCGCACTCGCCGATGGCCGGAACTGGCTGGTTGCCGGGGTGGCGGCTGACATTCGGCGGCGAGGACATCGGCTGGGAAGGCGCGCTGGCCACCATCGTCGAAGACCCGGGCTCGCGGGTGTTCGTCGTGCTCTACGACATGACACCGGCCGACGAGATGAACCTCGACCGGTGGGAGGGATCGGAGTTCGGCGTCCACAAGAAGATCCGCTGCCGGGTGGAGCGCGAATCGTCGGACACCGACATCGACCCGGTGCTCGCCTGGCTGTACGTACTGGACGGCTGGGAGGGTGGTCTCCCGTCGGCCCAGTATCTGGGTGTGATGGCCGACGCCGCCGAAATCGCCGGGGCGCCCGCCGATTACGTGCACGACCTGCGCACCCGGCCGGCCCGCAATATCGGCCCGGGGCCCAGCACCCAGGAGTAGTGCTGCTGCTCGCCTGCTCTCGCTCGCGAGCGTGCACAGTTGTACAGCGACACGCCGCCGCGACTGGCATTCTGCGCACGCTCGCGCTCAGGTTAAGCGGCTTTCGCGCGCTCGAGTCGCGACTCGATCCGGCGAACGAGTTGTGCGGGTTGATGCCTGACATCCGCGGCAATGATCGGGACGACTAACCAGCCCAGATCCTGCAGAGCCCCCGCACGCATGCGGTCTCGACGGAATGCGTCGGGGCTGCTGTGCCAGTCGACGCCGTCGTATTCGGCTGCGACGCAGAACTCGGGCCAGGCGAAATCCAGCCGCCAGACCCGGCGGTTCAGGTCCACGATTTCGTACTGCAGCACCGGCGGCGGCAATCCGCCGTCGAGCATGACCAACCGGGCCTCGCTCTCCATCGGCGACTCGGCCAATGGCGAAGCGAGAGCCAGCATTTCGCGGGCAGTGATGATGCCGCGACGGCCGCGTTGCAGGTCAAGGGTCCGGATCAGGCGCTGGCGGCTACAAGTCTTACTGCGCAGGGCGGCATCCAGGGTTGCGAGTGCCCGGGACCGGCGCAATCCGCGGGCTACCTCGATTGCCGTCCACTCGGGCGTCGTCGCCGGACGTCCCGCGAACACCGTCAGCGGCGCACCCTCGCGACGATGCACCACCAGGCCCTTGACCGATCGCAATTGTCGACCGTCGGGGTTGAGCACGTGCAGGTCCGCGGTCCGCTCGGTGTCGAAACCGTAGGCCGCCGCCGCGGTACCCATGCAGGCCGCTACGGTCGTGCCGGTGACCAAGTCCAGGCCGCGCAGACGGATGGCCGCGGTGTCGTCGCGGGCGTAGATTCCGTACCAAAGCCGCTGCAGTGCACCGCCCTTCAGGTGCGTGTCGAGCCCGCGGCGGGTAAGAAGCGTCAACGCCTGAGCAGCAGTCACGACGCCACCCTGCGCCTCCAGCAGGCGGTCGAGTTCGGTACTCATGCGAGTTATCGTCAGGGTGCCACCGGTCGGGCACAATTCAGTTGCCGAGGGCGCGCAAAGTGCCAGCCAGCGCCGCGTGTCGCCGTACAACTGTGCACGTTCGCGGCGGGGTCGGCCCGCGGCTCAGAAAGCCGCGGACTGCTCGATGATGTTGACCATCACCCGCACGCCGATGGCCAGCGCGCGCTCGTCGAGGTCGAACGTCGGCTGGTGCAGGTCAAGTTGCGGCCCGTCGCCCGACCACACGCCCAGCCGTGCCATCGCCCCGGGCACTTCTTCGAGGTACCAGGAGAAGTCCTCGCCGCCACCGGACTGCCGGGTATCGGCCAGCACATCGGGGCCGACGGCTTCGATGGCGTGAGTGAGGATGCGGGTCGAGACGTCCTCGTTGACCACCGGCGGCACCCCACGCCGGTACTGCAGCGTGTGCTCGATGGCCAGCGGCGCCAACAGGCCGGCGACGGCTTCCCGAATGATTGCCTCCAGGTCGATCCAGGTCTGCCGACTGGCCGTGCGCACGGTGCCGGCCAGCACACCGGACTGCGGAATCGCGTTGGGTGCCACGCCCGCATTGACCGCGCCCCACACCAGCACCGTGCTGTTGCGGGGGTCGATGCGACGGGACAGCACACCGGGCAGCCCGGTGATCACGGTGCCCAGCCCGTAGACCAGATCCGCGGTCAGGTGCGGGCGTGAGGTGTGCCCGCCGGGGGAATACAGCGTGATCTCGAGCTGGTCGGCCGCCGAGGTGATGGGCCCCAGCCGCACGGCAACCTTGCCGACCTCGAGCCGGGGATCGCAGTGCAGTGCGAAGATCCGCGACACCCCGGTGAGCGCGCCGGCCGCGATCGCGTCGATCGCACCGCCGGGCATCAGCTCCTCGGCAGCCTGGAAGATCAACCGCACCCCGACCGGCAGTTCGGGCACCGACGCCAGTGCCAGCGCGGTTCCCAACAGGATCGCGGTGTGCGCATCGTGACCGCAGGCGTGGGCGATGTTGGGCATCGTCGAGGCGTACGGCGCGCCGGTCCGCTCGGCCATCGGCAGCGCGTCCATGTCGGCACGCAACGCAATGCGCGGCTGATGCTCGGGGCCGAAATCGCAGGTCAGTCCCGTTCCTCCGGGTAGCACCTTCGGGTTCAGCCCGGCATCGGCCAGCCGCTCGGCGACGAACTGGGTGGTGGCGAACTCCTGACGCCCCAGCTCGGGATAACGGTGGATGTGCCGGCGCCAGTCGACGAGGTCGTCGTAGTGGGCGGCCAGCCACGATTCAGCGCTGTCGACCAGGCTCACGATGCGGCCACCCTGCGCTGCGCAGCCGCCAGCACCCGGTCCCGCTCACCCGGATCAGCGGCGAGCGCGACCACCGTGCGGGCCAGCATGATCGCTCCCTCGACCACCGCCCGGTCGGCGCTGGGCCCCGCCGCCGCGGCCGCGAAGGCGCGCTGGTGCACGGTCGCGCCACCGGCGTCGACCCCGATCACCGGATGGATACCGGGCAGCACGTGGGTCACGTTACCCATGTCGGTGCTGCCCAACGGCAGCGCCGCCTCCACCGCGGCCGGCACCGGTTCACGTCCGAGCCTGCGCATCTCCTCGCGGCACACGTCGGCCAGCCATTGGTCGGGCCGCAGCTCCGCGTACGGGGGCCCGGCCTCCTCGATCTCGTACTCGCAGCCGGCGGCCAGCGCGCCCGCGGAGAAGCAGGCATACATCCTGCCCTCCAGCTCGCGCAGCGAGTCGGACTCAACCGCGCGCATCGCGTACTTCAGCGCCGCCTGCCCCGGAATGACGTTGACCGCCTGGCCGCCCTCGGTGACGATGCCGTGCGTCATCTGCCCGGGCGCCAGGTGCTGACGCAGCAGTCCGATGGCCACCTGCGCGACCGTCACCGCGTCGGCGGCGTTGCGGCCCAGGTGCGGTGCAACCGCGGCGTGCGACTCCTTGCCCCGGTAGCGCACGTTGACTTCCGACAGCGCCAGCGACCGGGCCCCGGCGATGTCGGTGGGCCCCGGGTGCACCATCACGGCCACCGCGACGTCGTCGAACGTTCCGGCCCGCAGCATCAGCGCTTTGCCGCCGCCGGATTCCTCGGCGGGAGTGCCCAGCAGGGCCACGGTCAGCCCCAGTTCGTCGGCCACCTCGGCCAGCGCCAGGGCGGTTCCCACCGCCGCGGCCGCGATGATGTTGTGGCCGCAGGCGTGGCCGATCTCGGGCAGCGCGTCGTATTCGGCACATATGCCGACGACCAGCGGCCCGCTGCCGAAGTCGGCGCGGAACGCGGTCTCCAGACCGGCGACCGGGGACAGCTCGAAACCGCGTTGCGTAACAAGCTCTTTCGTCTTGGCGCAGCTGCGATATTCGCCGAATGCCAGCTCGGGATGCGCGTGGATGGCGTGGGACAGCTCGACCAGGTCACCACCGCGGCGCCGTGCTGTTGCCTCGACGCTGTCCAGTGGGCTGAGGGCGGGCATCCACGCAGTATCTCACCGCGGGTCAAACCCGTCCGGCGATGAACCCGGCCGCCTGTCCGGGGTACGGCGGCTCCTCGTAATCCCGGTGCGCAAGCCGGTCGCGGCCGCCGACGGTGCAGACCGGGTCACCGGGGCTGCACAGGTCGATCGCGCGGCCGGCGAACTGGCCGGTCGACGACAAGGGGACACCGAAGCGGATGCCGGGATTCCCGAACACCGCGACCGCGGCGATTCTGTCCGCGAGCACCGGATCGAGCTGCGGCGCCGACCCGAAGTCACCGACGCTGTTGCCCAGCGGCGGCACCCCTGCCAGCATCGATACCGCGGCGGCGCCCTGCGAGAAGCCGCCCAGCACGATCCGTGTTTTCGGGCACTGGTCGGCCATCCAGCCGATGTGGTCGCGCGCGTCGTTGGCCGCGTCGGCGGTGGTCAGGAAGTTGTAACTGGCCGCATAGTTCACCGGGTACACGCCCAGGCTGCGGGCGCCCAGGGCCGGCCGCAGCGCGGCCTCCAGCGCGTCGCCGACCCGGCCCATACCGGGCGGTTCAGCGGTTCCGCGAGCGAAGACGAGCTCGACATTGGGACAATCGTCTGCCTGCGCCTTCGGCATCGGCCCGCCGAGCATCGCGGCGGCCGCCAGCACGCCGGCCAAGACGGCAGCCGCGCCGGAAAGGAAAGGCGATTTGTAGTGCCGCACAGCGCAGATCATCACACACGCCGGGCGGCGCCGCCCCGGCAAGTAGTCTCGCCCAGTGTGACCAGCGACCTCGCAGCCCAGGCGGCCGGTGTCATCGCCGAACGCACCGGAATCGCCGAGCACGACGTCGCGGTGGTGCTGGGGTCGGGGTGGTCACCGGCCGTCGCCGCGCTGGGTTCCCCGACCGCCGTGTTGCCCCAGGCCGAGGTCCCCGGGTTCGCACCACCCAGGGCGGCGGGGCATGCCGGGGAGATCTTGTCGGTGCCGGCCGGCGGTCACCGGGTGCTGGTGCTGGCCGGGCGCATCCACGCCTACGAGGGGCATGACCTGCAGCACGTGGTGCACCCGGTCCGGGCGGCCTGCGCGGCCGGGGCACGCATCGTCGTGCTCACCAACGCCGCGGGCGGCCTGCGCACCGACATGCAGGTCGGACAACCGGTGCTGATCAGTGACCACCTGAACCTGACGGCCCGGTCGCCGCTGGTGGGAGCGCAGTTCGTCGACCTGACCGACGCGTACGCGCCGCGCCTGCGCGCGCTGGCCCGCGCCTGCGACCCGGGGCTGGCCGAAGGCGTGTACGCCGGCCTGCCGGGACCGCATTACGAGACGCCCGCCGAGATCCGGATGCTGCGTGTGTTGGGCGCCGACCTGGTGGGCATGTCGACGGTGCACGAGACCATCGCCGCGCGGGCCGCCGGCGCCGAGGTGCTGGGGGTATCGCTGGTGACCAACCTGGCGGCCGGCATGACCGGTGAACCGCTGAGCCATGCCGAGGTGCTGGCCGCCGGCGCCGCATCCGCCGCCCGGATGGGCTCGCTGCTGGCCGACGTGATCGCCCGGTTCTGATCCGTGGATCCGCAGGACTGGATCGCCCACGACCCCGATCCACAGACGGCCGCCGAACTCGCCGCGCTGGATCCCGCTGAACTCGCGGCCCGGTTCGCGCGCCCACTGACGTTCGGCACCGCGGGCCTGCGCGGCCCGGTGCGCGGCGGGCCGGACGCGATGAACCTGGCCGTGGTGTTGCGGGCCAGCTGGGCGCTGGGCCGGGTACTGGGGCCCCCCGCGGCGGTGATCGTGGGTCGCGACGCCCGCCACGGCTCAACCGAATTCGCGACGGCTACGGCAGAAGTGCTTGTTGCACAGGGGTTTTCGGTGACATTCCTGCCCGATCCGGTGCCCACGCCGGTGCTCGCCTTCGCGGTGCGCGCCACCGGGGCGGCGGCGGGCGTACAGATCACCGCGTCGCACAATCCCGCGATCGACAACGGTTACAAGGTGTATCTCGACGGCGGCATCCAGATCGTCTCGCCCACCGACCGCCAGATCGAGGCCGCCATGAAGACCGCTCCCCCGGCCGACCAGATTCCCCGGACCGCCATCGCACCGGCCGACACCGATCTGGTCGAGCGGTACATCCGCCGCGCGGCGGGGGTGCGGCGCGGCGCCGGTTCGGTCCGGGTGGCCCTGACGGCGATGCACGGCGTGGGCGGCGCGATAGCTTTCGAGACCTTGCACCGGGCCGGATTCGACGACGTGCACGTGGTCGGCGCGCAGTTCGCGCCGGACCCCGACTTCCCGACCGTCGCATTCCCCAATCCCGAGGAACCCGGCGCCGCCGACGCGCTGCTCGCCCTGGCCGCCGACGTCGGCGCCGATGTCGCCATCGCGCTGGATCCCGACGCCGACCGGTGCGCGGTGGGGATACCGACCGCATCGGGCTGGCGAATGTTATCGGGCGACGAAACCGGTTGGCTGCTGGGCGATTACATCCTGTCGCAGGCGCGGGGCGGGCCACCGGCCCGCAACAGAATCGTGGCCAGCACGGTGGTGTCCTCCCGCATGCTGGCCGCGATCGCCGCGCACCACGGCGCGGTGCACGTCGAGACCCTCACCGGGTTCAAATGGCTGGCGCGCGCGGACGCAGAGCGTCCCGGGACATTGGTCTACGCCTACGAGGAAGCGATCGGGCACTGTGTCGACCCGCAGGCGGTGCGGGACAAGGACGGCATCAGCGCCGCGGTGTTGGTGTGTGACCTGGTGGCCTCGCTGGACAGCGGTTCGGTGCCTGAGCTGCTGGACGAACTGGCCCGGCGTTACGGCGTGCACGAGGTTGCCGCGGTACCGCGCCGCGTCGCCGACGCGGAGGAGGCGGCGGCCGTGCTGCGCCGGTTGCGCCGGGCGCCGCCGGATCGGCTGGCCGGTTTCGCCGCCACCCAGGCCGACATCGCCGACGCCCTGATCCTCACCGGCGGTGACGACGACACGACGGTGCGCGTGGTCGTGCGACCCTCGGGCACCGAACCAAAGGTGAAGTGCTACGTGGAGGTTCGGTGCGCGGTGCACGAAGGTTTGGCTGCCGCCCGGCAGCGGGCCGCAGCGCTGCGCGCGGAGCTGGTCACGACGATTCGACAGTGGTGAGTCAGCGCGGCCCGAACTGACGGTCGCCCGCGTCGCCCAGCCCGGGCACGATGAAGGCGGTCTCGTTGAGTCCGTCGTCGATCGCCGCGGTGTAGAGCCGCGCGTTCGGCGCCACCTTCTCTACGGCGGCGATGCCTTCCGGCGCCACGCACACACACAGCAGGATGATGTCGGTGGCCCCCCGGGCCACCAGCAGACCGATCGTGTAGACCATCGACCCGCCGGTGGCCAGCATCGGGTCCAGAATCATCACCGGCAGATCGGCGAGGTCGTCGGGCAGCGACTCGAGATACGGCACGGGCTGATGCGTCTTCTCGTCGCGGGCCACGCCGACAAAGCCGACGTGCGCCTCTGGCAGCGCCGCGTGCGCCTCGTTGACCATGCCGAGCCCGGCCCGCAGCACCGGCACCAACAGCGGCGGCTTGGCGAGGCGCACCCCGGCGGTCTCGCCGACGGGCGTGCGAATCGCGACCGGCACGGTGGGCGCATCACCGGTGGCTTCGTAGAGCAGTACCAGCGTCAGCTCTCGCAACGCGGCCCGGAAGGCGGCGTTGTCGGTGCGCTCATCACGCAGCACGGTCAGCCGCGCCGCTGCCAAGGGATGGTCGATGACGTGGATGTCCACTGGGTGACTCTATATAACAATCGGATCCAGTCCTGCTGACACGCGCCTTTCGGCGGCGCCGGCGGGTCCGGACCACCCATATACTCCCGGCATGCGGGGGCTCGGACGGCATCTGACCAGGCTGTTTTGCGCCTTGGCGGCATTGTGCACGGCGCTGGCGCCGGCTCCCCGCGTGACGCCGGCCGCGGCGGCGCTGCCGGCGTATACGCACGTGGTGGTAGTGGTGGAGGAGAACCGCTCGCAGGCCAACATCATCGGCAACAAGGCGGCGCCGTTCATCAACGCACTGGCCGCCGGCGGCGCCATGATGGCGCAGTCGTTCGCCGAGACGCATCCGAGCGAACCGAACTATCTGGCCCTGTTCGCCGGCAACACCTTCGGGCTGACCAACGACAGTTGCCCGGTCAACGTCGGCGCCCAACCGAACCTGGCTTCAGAGCTGCTGGCCACCGGCCATACCTTCGGCGGCTACTCCGAGGACCTGCCTGCGGTCGGCTCGACGGCCTGCAGCGCCGGAAAGTACGCACGCAAGCATGTGCCCTGGGTCAACTTCAGCAACGTCCCCCCTACGGTTTCGGTGCCGTTCTCCGCCTTCCCGCAGCCGAACAATTACCCGAGCCTGCCGACCGTGTCATTCGTCATCCCCAACAACGACAACAACATGCACGACGGCTCGATCGCCCAGGGCGACGCCTGGCTGAACAGCCGGATGTCGGCATACGCGACCTGGGCGAAGGCCAACAACAGCCTGCTGATCGTCACGTGGGACGAGGACGACGGCGGCCCGCGCAATCAGATCCCCACGGTGTTCTACGGTGCGCACGTGCGGCCCGGCAGCTCGAACGAAACCATCAGCCACTACAACGTGCTTTCGACGCTGGAGGAGATGTACGGGCTGCCCAAAACGGGCTACGCAGCGAATGCTCCGGTGATCGCAAGTATTTGGGGCGGGTAAGCACCGACAGGCCGGGTCGCTATTGTGTGCCGCATGGCTGCTGACCTCGTGCCCATCCGCCTGAGCCTGTCCGAAGGTGACCGCTACACGTTGTGGGCGCCGCGCTGGCGCGACTCCGGGGACGAGTGGGAGGCGTTCCTGGGCAAGGACGAAGACCTGTACGTCTTCGACAGTGTTGCGGACCTGGTCGCGTTCGTCCGCAGCGATGACGACAACGATCTGGTCGACCACCCCAGCTGGAAGGACATCAAGGAGGCGCACGCACACAAACTGGACCCGGCGCAGGACAGACTGTTCGATCTGGTGGCCGTCGAGGAGCTGGTGGCCGAAAAACCCAACGAGGAGTCGGTGACCGCGCTGGCCGGGACGCTGGCGATCGTGTCGTCCATCGGGTCGGTGTGCGAGCTGCCGGCGGTATCGAAGTTCTTCAACGGCAACCCCACCCTGGGCACCGTGTCCGGCGGTATCGAGCACTTCACCGGCAGGGCCGGGCAGAAACGGTGGGATGCCATCGCCGAGATCATCGGACGCAGCTGGGATGACGTGCTCAAGGCCATCGACGACGTGGTCAGCACGCCCGAGGTGGACGAGAAGCTGTCCGAGCGCGCCGCCGAAGAGCTCGAGGAGGAAGTCGAGCAAGACGAGGTCGAGGAGACCGACGAGGCCGAAGACAGCGCTGAGGAGTCCGCCGAGGAAGCGGACGACAGCGAGGGAGACGACGAAGAAGACGAGGACGCGGAAGACGAGGAAGAGGACCGCGCCGAGGGCGACACCGTCGTGCTGGGCACTGACGAAGACTTCTGGGCGCAGGTGGGCATCGACCCGATCCGGATCATGACCGGCGCCGGCACCTTCTACACGCTGCGCTGCTACCTCGACGACCGTCCGATCTTCCTCGGCCGCAACGGCCGCATCAGCGTGTTCACCTCCGAGCGGGCACTTGCCCGCTACCTTGCCGACGAGCACGACCACGACCTGTCGGATCTGGCGACCTACGACGACATCCGCACCGCCGCCACTGACGGCTCGCTCAAGATCGACATCACCGACGAGAATGTCTACGTGCTCAGCGGGCTGGCCGACGACTTCGCCGACGGCCCCGAGGCGGTTGACCGCGAGCAGCTCGAACTGGCCGTCGAACTGCTGCGCGACATCGGCGACTATTCCGAGGAGAGCACCGTCGAGAAGTCGCTGGACAAGGGCAAGCCGCTGGGCAAGCTGATCACCTACGTGCTCGAGCCCGACTCGGTGAGCAAGCCCGCGGGGCCATACGCCTCGGCGGTGCGGGCCTGGGAGAAGCTGGAAAGCTTTGTGGAGTCGCGGCTCAGGCGCGAATAGCGCGCGAGCCGGCTGCGAGCCGCGGATTGACCACGACGGACCCGTGACCGGGCTGCCGCTGCTGCCATCCCGTCGCTGGACCAGATTTTCAACTCCGCGACGGACAACCTGACTCCCTGCGGTAGAAGTCACGCGCTTCGTTACCTCGTTTTTGTGCTGCTTCCGATCACGAGGCACTCACGATTCATCTGCCATTCACATTGGGTGCGATATTCGGCGCCTCGCCGACTCACACGCCACACCCGCTAGAATCGCGTTGCAATCTTCCGATATTGAATATGGTCGGCGATAACATCCCCCATTGGGCGGAAATTCCATTCCTTGGCAATGAGTCTGCCCAATTGAGCAACGCACCAGGCGACGCAGCTATACGATTCGCCTCGGCCTTTTCGCGGGTACTCAAGAAATGCGAGGCACGATGCACTTTGTGATCACCGCGCCAGAGTTTATGGCGGACGCTGCTGTTGATCTGGCGGAACTAGGAGCGACGATCAACGGTGCCAATGCCGCAGCGGTCGCCCCGACGACGAAATTGGCAGCCGCGGCAGCCGATGAGGTTTCCACCCAGATCGCCGCGCTTTTTGCCGCACACTCGAGGCAATACCAGTCGCTCAGCGCGCGGGCGGCGGCATTTCATGTCGAGTTCGTGCAGGCCTTGGCCGCGGGGGCCCGCTCTTATGCCGGCGCCGAGGCGGCCAACGTCACGCCGCTGCAGCCGGTGCTCGACATCGTCAACGCGCCCACGCAGACATTATTGGGACGTCCACTCATCGGCAACGGCGCAGACGGCACAGCACCGGGCCAGGCCGGCGGCGCCGGCGGGTTGTTGTACGGCAATGGCGGCAATGGCGCGGCCGGCGTCAATCCCGGCGTGGCGGGCGGTGCCGGAGGCGCCGCCGGCCTGATCGGCAACGGCGGATGGGGCGGTGTCGGCGGGCCGGGGGCAGCCGGCGGAGCCGGCGGAGCCGGGGGTTGGCTGTACGGCAATGGCGGTGCCGGGGCGGCCGGCGGGAACGGCGCCGCAGGCCTGCCGGGCTTCAACGGCTCCAACGGCGGCAACGGTGGCAGTGGTGGGGCTGCCGGCTGGTGGGGCATCGGCGGGGCGGGCGGGGCCGGGGGCACCGGGGGCACCGCCGGTGGAGACCCCGGCGCTACCGGGGTCATCGGCCTGAACGGCGGCACCGGCGGCATTGGCGGAAGCGGCGGGGCCGGCGGGTGGCTCTTCGGCGACGCCGGATCCGGTGGTCACGGCGGGTTAGGCGGCGACGGCAATTTTGCGAATGGCGGCGGGTGGAGTGGCCGCGGTGGCGACGGTGGTTCCGGTGGTGCTGCCGGGCTGTTCGGTGCCGGCGGGGCGGGCGGGACGGGTGGCGCCGGCGGCCCCAGCGGCGCCCAGGGTGGGGGTGACGGCGGTAATGGCGGCAACGGCGGCCGCGGTGGCTGGCTGAGCGGAGTCGCGGGTACCGGCGGCGACGCCGGAATCGGTGGCGGCGCCGACAGTGCCTCGTATGGCTTTTTCCCCGGCAGCGGCGGGACTGGCGGCAACGGCGGTGCCGCCGGTTTGTTCGGTAACGGCGCGGCCGGTGGTGCCGGCGGAGCGGGTGCAGCAACCTATTTCTACACGAGCCGAGGTGGTGCCGGCGGTGCCGGCGGGGCCGGCGGATGGTTAATCGGCAACGGCGGAGTGGGCGGGCACGGCGGAGACGCCGGCGTCTCCCTCGGCACCTCGGTGGGACCGGGCAACGGAGGCAATGGCGGTTCCGGCGGTATCGGTGGTGGCATCTTCGGCAACGGCGGAGCGGGTGGCGCCGGCGGCGCGGGGGGTGCAGCTACCGGTGGTAGCTACACCGGCGGCAATGGCGGCCAGGGCGGCAATGGCGGATCAGCCCAGCTGATCGGCGCCGGCGGTATCGGCGGAACTGGCGGGACTGCCGGTTCCAACACGTTCGGTGGGCTGCCCGGATGGGCTGGCGGCGCCGGCAGCGCGGGCGCCGGTGGGCGGCTGTATGGCGGTGGCCCCGTTCCAGACATTCTCGGCCGCCCACTGATCGGTGACGGAGCCGCTGGGGCGCCGGGCACCGGCCAGGACGGCGGCGACGGCGGATGGTTGTTCGGCAACGGTGGCGCCGGTGGGTCCGGCGCACCGGGGCAGGCTGGTGGTGCCGGTGGTGCTGCCGGACTGATCGGCAACGGCGGAGTCGGCGGAGCCGGCGGCGTGGGGGCCAATGGCGGAACCGGCGGTGCCGGCGGGTGGTGGTACGGCAACGGCGGGGCGGGCGGCAACGGCGGCGCCGGCGCACCGGGCGTCCCGGGCACCAACGGGACCAACGGCGGCAACGGGGGGGCCGGAGGCGCCGCCAGGTTCTGGGGCACCGGAGGGGTCGGCGGACAAGGCGGGACCGGCGGACCGGGCGGCGGGTCCAACACGACGGACCCGAATCTATTCGGTTTCAACGGCGGCAACGGCGGCACGGGCGGTGACGGCGGGGCCGGCGGCTGGCTGTTCGGCAACGCGGGCGGTGGCGGACAAGGCGGACTCGGCGGAGACGCGAGTGACGCGACGTTCGGTTACTACGCCGGTGCCGGCGGTGCCGGCGGCCACGGTGGCGCAGCCGGGCTGTTCGGCGCAGGCGGGGCGGGTGCGGTCGGCGGCATCGGCGGCGAAGGCTACCTGAACGGCGGCTACGGCGGCAGGGGCGGCAATGGCGGATCTGGCGGGTGGTTCACCGGCGCCGCGGGAGTGAGCGGGGTCGGCGGGACCGGTGGCTATGGAGGCTACATCGGCGGCTACGGCGGCAGCGGGGGCACGGGCGGCATCGTCGCGTTGATCGGTGATGGCCAGGCCGGCGGGGCCGGCGGCGCCGGCGGCGGAAGCCTCTACTACATCGGCGGTACCGGCGGCAGCGGAGGCACCGGGAGCGCCGGCGGATTGCTCATCGGTAGCGGCGGGGCTGGCGGGAGTGGAGGGATTGGCGGTACCACGACGTCACCCGGCGGGTTCACTGGCGGCACCGGCGGAGCCGGCGGCAGCGGCGGAGCGGCCGGCTGGCTCTACGGGACCGGCGGTAATGGCGGCGGCGGTGGTGCAGGCAACCCCGGCTATGCCGGCGGCGCATCCGGCGGCAACGGCGGCAACGGCGGCTACGGCGGCGCCGCGGCGCTGATCGGCGCCGCCGGATCCGGTGGCACCGGCGGGGTCGGCGGTGCCGCGGGTACGGATGGGTTGCTATAGCGGCAGTACAGCGGGCTACAAGGCCGACAACCCCCGGCGTCTCGAAGAGATGTCGATTGGACCACGACTGAGCGGCGCACAGGTGCTGCACTTGCCCCGATCGGCTCGGCACTGTTTGCATGATCGCCATGTCCGCGGTAGTCGCCGTGCCGGACCTGCTCGCCCAGGCCGCAACCCAGGTGGCGACCATTGGTCACGCGCTCGGCGCGGCGAACGAGACGACAGCCGCCGCCACCCAAGCGGTGCTGCCCGCGGCCGCCGATGAGGTGTCAGCGTCCGTCGCGCAGCTGTTTTCCCGCTTCGGCCAGGACTATCAAACTGCGGCCGGGCAAGCCGCGGCTTACCAGCAACAGTTCGTCCAGCATCTCACCGCGGCAGCGAATTCGTACGCCGCCGCCGATGCCGCCAACGCGTCGTTGTTGCAGCCCGCGACCGCCGCCGCAATCCCCTCATTCGACCAATTGCTCTCATCGCTGATCGACACGGTGACGGGGTTGTTCTGGCAAACGTTGGCCTTTCTCTATTATTTGGGTTTTCTGCTGCTCATCCCGATTTATGCCGCGCTGGCGTTGTGGCTGCCGGTCGCCTTTGTGGGTTCGCTTTTCGGACTGACCTAGATCTCGGCCGCGCAGGCGGCAAGAATCGCGTCCCCGTCCTCGATGTTGAAATGGCCCTTCCCTTCGGCCCAGTGCAGATCCACGTTGGGGATGGCCTGCTCGAGGTAATGCCCCATCGCACGCGGAATGAAGGAGTCGCGGTCACCCTGCCAGATATGGGTGGGCACGGCGATCTCGCCGACCCCGAAGTTCCACGGCCGGTACTCGAGGAACGATTCGTAGGCAGCGCCGCGACCGCCTTGCCGGAACGCTTCGAGTTGGACGGCGCGGAAGTGCCTCAGGAAGAGTTCGTCTTGCAGGCGCTGCCTGTCCACCTCGGGCAGCGACGCCGTCACCAGCCGGCAGAACAACCCTGGCCAGTACTTGGCGCACCAGCCCAGCGGGGCGAATGCCGCGTTGAACGTCCAGGATCCGCGCCGCGCGAGGTAGCTGTAGCAGCGGTCGGCCGTGTTGAGGGCGCTCACGATCTCGGGCGTTGCCAGTGGCCCCCACGGCCCGAGCGCGCCGACGAACCGCAGCCGCGACGGCGGGATCAGTGCACCGCAGGCGAACAAGTGCGGTCCGGCGCCCGAGTGCCCGACGACACCGAATTCGTCCGTCCCGAGGGCATCAGCCAGCGCGCACACGTCGGCCGGCCAATCGGCGAAGGTGCGTCCCCGCTGGAATGTCGAACGCCCGAATCCGGGGCGGTCGACCGCGATCAGCCGGAAGCCGGTGCGCTGCGCGGCGCGGTCGGCGAACGCACCTTCGAGTCGAGAGCTGGGCGTGCCGTGGAAGTAGAACGCGGGATACCCGGTGGCGTCGCCCCACTCCAGGTAGGCCAGCTCACGGCCGTCGGGCAGAAGATGCAGTTGTGCCTCGCCGGTGCGAATGCGCTCGGGCAGCACACCGACGATGATATTTCAGAAACGGTCCATCGCGCGGGACATGCTCGAGGACTCGAGGAACGCGTAACGCTTCGGCTGGGACTGCCGCTTGGCGGCGCGCCTCGGGGTCGGGCCCTCACCGTCGAGACCGAGGATGGCGGTGGCGCGGGTGCGGATCTTGCTCACTGGTGTTTCCTTCGTTGGTCGGCTCGAATGGCTCGAAAGGTTCGATGAACCAACTGTCGCGTGTGCGAACCGTCCACAGCATCGGCTGTTCTACGTATTTCGGTTTGCGGGGGTCGTAGGTTTTGCGGGGGTGCGAGCCCGCCATACGTACTTCCGCTCAGATCTGGTGCCCGGAGCGGTCCAACCTGGCTACCATGAGCGGGACCCACTCTCTCCGCGACGGGCCAACGGGAGCGTGACGAGTTGCTGACCGGTACGGTGACGCTGCTGGTAGCCGATATTCAGGGTGCGACGCGGGCGCAACCGGGGCAGCCTGCCCAGGCAATGCGCGCCTTCGAGCTGCTGGACCGCACCCTGACGGAGCTGATCACCACCTACGGCGCCGCCCGGCCGATCGGGCATTGCGAAGATCACCGCTTCGTAGTCGCCTTCGGGCGAGCCGGCGACGCGGTGGCCTGCGCGCTGCAGTTGCAGTTGACGGAGCTGGACCCGATTCGGTTGCATATCGGCCTGCACACCGGCGATGCGCAGTTGAGCGAGGACGCCACCGGTTATGTCGGCACCACCCTCACCCGGGCCGGCCGGCTGCGGGACCTGGCCCACGGTGGGCAAACGCTGCTGTCGTCCATCACCGCCGACATGGTCGCCGAACAGCTTCCGGCCAAGGCCTGGCTGCGCGACTGCGGCGCACACCAGCTGCGCGACCTGGCCGCCGCGGAACCGGTCCACCAGCTGTGCCATCCGGACCTGCACAACGACTTCCCGCCGCTGTGCACGGCGCACAGCGGCGGGCCGGCCCCACTTCCGGTGCACCTGACCAACTTCGTTGGCCGCAACCGCGAGACGGCCGAGGTGACCGCGATCCTGCAGAACAGCCGGCTGGTGACCCTGATCGGCGCGGGCGGCATCGGCAAGAGCCGCCTTGCCGTCCAGGTCGCTGCCCAGTCGGCGTCGGCGTTCCCCGACGGCATGTACTACGTCGACCTCGAGCCGGTAGCCAGTCTGGACTTTGCACCGGCCGCGGTGACGCGAGCTCTTGGAGTCCCGGACCAGTCCGGTCGCTCGGTGGACGAAGCGGTGCTAAGTCACCTTGGCCAGCGCCGGGTGTTGATTGTCTTGGACAATTGCGAGCACCTGCTCGACAGCGCCGCCCGGCGGATCGGAGGGCTGCTGCGCTCCTGCACCGGGGTGACGATGCTCGCCACCAGCCGCGAGCCACTGGCGGTGGCCGGCGAAGTGATATGGCGGGTACCGCCGCTGTCCTACGACGACAGCATCGCCTTCTTCGCCGACCGGGCACGCATCGCCCGGCCCGAATTCGTCATCACCGACGACGACGCAGCCCTGGTCGGCGAGATCTGCCGGAGGCTGGACGGAATACCGCTGGGGATCGAGCTCGCGGCCGCGCGGGTGCGCTCACTTTCCCTCCCCGAGATCGTATCGGGCCTCGAGGACAAGATCCGGCTGCTCACCGGTGGTGCGCGCACCGGGCTGCGTCGCCACCAGACGTTGCGGGCGTCGATAGCCTGGTCGCACGGACTGTGCAGCGATGCCGAACAAGTGCTGTTTCGTCGGCTGGGGGTTTTCGGCGGCACCTTCGACCTCGATGCGGCGCACGCCGTCGCCGGCTCGCCGGACATGTCGCGTTATCAGGTGCTCGACGGCTTGTCATCGTTGGTCGACAAGTCGCTAATTGCGGCGGAGAGTTCGCCCGGCCGCACCCGTTACCGGCGGTTCGAGGGAATCGGTCAGTTCGCGATGGAGCGGCTCGCCGAGGCAGGAGAAGTCGAAGCCACGCGTACGCGTCACGCCGCGCACTACCTATCCATGGCGGTGGTGCTCGACAGTCCCGGACGCAGCGACTACCTGGGCCTGCTGCACGGCATCGAGACCGAAATCGACAACCTGCGTGCCGCGCTGGCCTGGTATCGGGACAGTTCCGAAATCGAATCGGCGTTCATGCTGGCGTCGGCCCTGCAGCCGTGGTGGCTTGCCGGGGGGCGCATCGCAGAGGGTCGTCAATGGTTCGAATCCCTTATGGCACAGGCAGATACGGACGGCATCGAGGTGGCTGCCGCGGTGCGGGCCCGCGCGCTGGCCGACAAGGCCGTTCTGGGCATGTTCGCGGACGCCCCCGCCAGCATCGTGGAGGCTCAACAATCGCTGAAGATCGCCCGCGAACTCGACGACGCGGCGTTGACCGCCCGTGCCCTCACGGCGTGCGGCCTGACCGCCGGCTTCAACTACCAAACCGATTCGGTCCAGACCTATTTCGGCGAGGCGGCCCGCGTCGCTCGCCTCCTGGGAGACCGCTGGCGGCTCAGCCAGATCCTGAGCTGGCAAAGCAGCGCGGCGATCGTCGCCGGCGACGCCAACGCGGCGCACGCGCTGGGCAGCGAGGGGCGGGATCTGGGTGACCTGATCGGGGATCGGATCGGGTCGCGTCAGTGTCGCTTGGCGGTGGCCTATGCACAGTTGTGGCAGGGCGACCTAGCCGGAGCGGCCGCACAGTTCGGCGACCTCGTCGAAGACGGCCCCGAGGCGGACGTTTTCACCTCGCTGAGCCTCAAAGGCCTGGGCGATGCCCTGGCCTACCAGGGCGACGTGAGTGGCGCCCGGGCGGCCAGCGAGGCCGCCATCGATGCAGCCGCCGAACTCGGCGAATACTTTGTGGGACTCGGCTATTCGACGCTGGCGCTGGCCGCTCTGGCCAGTGGCGACGTGGGCACGGCGAGCGAGGCGGACAACAAGACCTGGCAGAACCTCAACGTTCAACCCCAAACCGCAAACTTCTGGCGCGCCATCCGGGCCGAGGTCCAACTGGCATGCGGAGACATCGCGGCCGCCCGCCAGTGTGTTGACGAGGGCGTGGCAACAACCTCGGGCTGGCACCTGTCGTTGGCGCTGACGACACGCTGCCGCGTAGCGATGGCACAGAATGAACCCGACCAGGCCCGGCGCGACGCGTACGACGCACTGTCGCGCGCCGCCGAATCCGGGGCCCACAACTGTGTTCCGGCAATCCTCGAGTGCCTGGCGCGTCTGGCCCTCGACGACGCCGACCACCGCGAGGCGGCCCGCCTGTTCGGTGCGGCCGACGCGCATCGGCGGCGTACCGGTTCGCTGCGTCTGAAGATCTACGACGGCGACTACGAGTCGTCGCTGGATGCCCTGCGAGCCGCCCTGGGCGACGACGAGATGGCCGGCGCCTGGGCTGAAGGGGCTGAGCTGTCCACTTCCGACGCGATCACCCACGCGCAACGCGGCCGGAGTGAACGCAGGCGAGCAACCAGTGGCTGGCCATCATTGACCCGCGCCGAGTTGGACGTGATACACCTTGTCAAGGAAGGGCTTTCGAACCGGGACATTGCCGAGCGGCTCTTCGTTTCACCACGTACCGTGCAGACCCACCTCACCCACGTCTACACCAAGCTCGGTTTCAGCTCCCGGGTCCAGCTCGCCCAGGAGGCGGTCCGGCAGTCCTGACGGCGGGCGGCCGTGCTGTACGATTCCGGTTCTTCTGATGCTCACCGTCGGGGGTGGGAGGTAGGCCATGTCTTTTGTGCTCGCCGCTGCTGAGGGTCTGACCGCAGCGGTTTCCGATTTCGCCGGCATCGGTTCGATGATCAACTCGGCCAACGCCGCAGTGGCCGTGCCAACGCAGGTGATCGCAGCTGCGGAGGACGACGTGTCCCGGCAGATCGCTGCTCTGTTCAGCGCGCACTCGCAGGCCTACCAATCGCTCAGTGTCGAAGCCGCGGCGTTTCATGCGCACTTCGTGCGCACGCTGACAGCAGGCGCCGCGGCGTACGCCGCCGCGGAGGCCGCGAACGCTTCGCCGCTACAGATCGTCCGGCAGCAAGTGCTCGACGCCGTCAACGCACCCACGCAGACCCTGCTGGGTCGCCCCTTGATCGGCGACGGCGCAAACGGCCAGACGGTCAACGGAATCGGTCAACCCGGCGGCGCCGGCGGCATCTTGTACGGCAACGGCGGCAACGGCGGTACCAGTACTGCCGCCGGGGTGGGAGGCGGCGCCGGAGGGGCCGCCGGCCTGTGGGGCCACGGTGGCTCGGGCGGAACCGGCGGAGCCGGCTCAGCGGGCGGCAGCGGCGGAACGGGCGGGTGGCTCTACGGCAATGGCGGCGCCGGGGGCGCCGGTGGGGCCGCAGCGGGTGGCATTAACGGCGGCAACGCCGGGATCGGCGGTAACGGCGGTGCTGCCGTGGGACTGTTCGGCAATGGCGGGGCCGGGGGGATCGGTGGCACCGGCCTGAACGGGGCAAACGCCGTCAACCCCACGCCCGGTCCTACCGCTGGAACCGGTGCCCATGGCCAAGATCAGATCGCCCAGAGCGGCTATGTGATCGGCGGCGACGGCGGCGACGGCGCCAACGCGGGGGCCGCCGAAACTGGCGGGACAGGCGGTAAGGGCGGCATCGGCGGCATCAGCGACCTGGTCGGCAAAGGGTACGCCGTCGGCGGTGCCGGCGGCGACGGGGGCACCGGCGGCACCGGCGGCGCGGGCGGTGCCGGCGGTTTGGGTTCCAGCGCCAGCGGCACCGGGGTCGGTGGCGCAGGCGGTCACGGGGCTGACGGCGGAGTTCCCGGTGGCGCCGGCGGCCCCGGTGGCCATGGCGGGCCCGCCTTTGGCAACGATGTCGCTATCGGCGGGGTGGGCGGTAATGGCGGTGACGGCGCGTCCGGCGCGTCGGGCGGTCCCGGCGGTGCCGGCGGTGCCGGCGGCAATGGCGGATCCGGAGGGCTGCTGGCGGGCAACGGCGGTGCTGGCGGCGCTGGCGGTGCGGGCGGTGCGGGCGGCACGGGCGGCTCCGGCGGCAGCGGTGGCGCGGGCGGGGGCCAACACGTCCCGGATACCGCGACCAGCGACGGCGGAAGCTACAGTCTGGGCACTACCGGCGGTGCCGGCGGTGCCGGCGACGACGGCGGTGGCGGCGGTGCGGGTGGTCGCGGTGGTGCCGGTGGCGCTGGCGGTGCTGCCTCACGGCTCTTCGGCACCGGCGGCGACGGCGGCGTCGGCGGCAATGCCGGCACCGGCGGCGACGGGGGAAGCGGCGGCTCCGGCGGCGCGGGTGGGACGGGCGGCGGCGCAAAAACCGGTGCGTTGTCGACGGCACCCGTTGCCGGCGGCGACGGCGGTGACGGCGGTGACGGCGGCAACGGAGGCGGCGGCGGTGACGGCGGTGCGGGAGGCGACGGCGGTGCCGGTGGAGCCGGAGGGTTGTTGGCGGGCCAGGCGGGTAACCGCGGCGCTACCGGCACCGGCGGAGGCGGCGGCGCTGGCGGCAGCGCCGGCACCGGCGGCAGCGGCGGCGCTGGCGGCCACGCTCTGGTGAACGGCTTCGGACCGCATGTGGACGGGTCGCACGGCGTCAGCGGGGAAGACGGCGCACCGGGCACCGACGGCGCACCGGGTTAGCCTGGATCAGCCCCTTGGGTGCTACCCGATCAGCACCGCATACCGCGGCTTGATCACCTCGTCGATGATGGCCAGCCGCTCGTCGAAGTGAATGAAGGCCGACTTCATCGCGTTGATGGTGAAGCGCTGCAGGTCGGCCCAGCCGTAGCCGAACGCCTCCACCAGCCGGTGCATCTCCTGACTCATGGTGGTGTCGCTCATCAACCGGTTGTCGGTGTTGACGGTCACCCGAAAACGGCTGCGCGCCAAAAGATCGAATGGATGCTCGGCGATGCTGGCCACAGCGCCGGTCTGCACATTGGAACTCGGGCACATCTCCAGCGGAACCCGCTTGTCCCGCAGGATGGCCGCCAGTCTGCCCAGCGCGACGGCACCGTCCGGGCCCACCTCGATGTCGTCGACGATGCGCACCCCGTGACCGAGCCGGTCGGCGCCGCAGAACGCGATCGCCTCGTGGATGGACGGCAGGCCGAACGCCTCGCCCGCGTGAATCGTGAAGCGCGCGTTGTGATCTCGCATATACTCGAAGGCGTCCAGGTGCCGGGTCGGCGGGTATCCGGCCTCGGCGCCGGCGATGTCGAATCCCACCACGCCCTTGTCCCGGAACCGGATTGCCAGCTCGGCGATCTCCCGCGACATGGCGGCGTGGCGCATCGCGGTCACCAGGCAGCGGACCTTGGTCGGAGTTCCGTCGGCGGCACAGGCCTTCTCCCCCGCCGCGAAACCGGCCAGCACCGCGTCGACCACCTCGTCGAACGACAGGCCACGGTTGATGTGCAACTCAGGCGCGAACCGGATCTCGGCGTATACCACCGCATCGGCCGCCAGGTCCTGCACGCACTCGTAGGCCACCCGGTACAGCGCGTCGGAAGTCTGCATCACCGCCACCGTGTGCGAAAACGGCTCGAGGTAGCGCTCCAGCGAACCGCTGTGCGAGCGGGTGCGGAACCAGGTGGCCAGTTCCTCGGCATCGGTGGCGGGCAACTCGTCGTAGCCGATATCCCCGGCGATCTCCAGCACGGTGGCCGGGCGCAGCCCGCCGTCCAGGTGATCGTGCAGCAGCGCCTTGGGCGCCTGCCGGATCTGCTCGAGGGTCAGGTTCATCGCATGATCCGATCGATGATCAACGGCCGGGGCGCGGGCGGCTGGTCTCCCACGCTGAAGGCACCGTCCAACTCCGCCAGCGCGGGTCCGAAGCGCTCCGGGGTCTCGGTGTAGAGCGTGAACAACGTCTCGCCCGCCGCGACCGGCTCGCCCGGACGCCGATGGATTCTGATGCCGGCGCCGTGTTGCACCCGCGCCCCCGGCCGGGATCTGCCCGCACCGAGGCGCCACGCCGCCAGCCCCACCGCCATCGCGTCAATGTCGCCCATTGTGCCGCCCCGGGTGGCTGTGACGGTTTCCGAATGCCCACCAATCGGCAACGGTTTCGACAAATCCCCGCCCTGGGCGGCCACCAGCCGGGTGAACCGGTCCATCGCGGTGCCGTCGCGCAAAGTCTGCGCGGGGTCCACGCCGTCGATCCCGGCCAGCTCCAGCATCTCGGCGGCCAGCCGCAGGGTCAGCTCCACGACGTCGGGCGGTCCACCGCCGGCCAGCACCTCCAGCGCCTCCTGCACCTCGACCGAGTTTCCGACGGTCGCGCCCAGCGGGCACTGCATGTCGGTGAGCAGTGCGCGCGTCGGCACCCCGTGCGCGGTGCCCAGCTCGACCATGGTCTCGGCCAGTTCCCGGGATCGCGATTCCGGCTTCAGGTAAGCCCCGGACCCGACTTTGACGTCGAGCACCAGCGCAGCGGCCCCTTCGGCCAGCTTCTTGCTCATGATCGAACTGGCAATCAACGGCAGCGACTCGACGGTGCCGGTGATGTCGCGCAGCGCGTAGAGCTTGGCGTCGGCCGGCGCCAGCTCGCCGGCCGCGAAGATGGCCGCGCCGATGTCGCAAAGTTGCTGCCGCACCTGGTGATTGGACAGATTTGCGGTGAACCCCGGGATGGCTTCGAGTTTGTCCAGGGTACCCCCGGCGTGCCCCAGTCCGCGCCCGGCCGCTTGCGGTACCGCCGCACCGCAAGCCGCGACCACGGGCACCAACGGCAGCGTGATCTTGTCGCCGACACCGCCGGTGGAGTGCTTGTCGACGGTCTTGGCGGCCAGGTCGGTGAAATCCATCCGGGGGCCGGAGGCCAGCATCGCGGCCGTCCAGCGGGCGATCTCGGCCCTATCCATGCCACGCAGGAAGATCGCCATCAACAGGGCCGACATCTGTTCGGGTGCGACCGCCCCCTCGGTGTAGGCCGCGATCACCCAGTCGATGGCCGCATCGGACAGCCGGCCACCGTCCCGCTTGGTGCGGATCACGGTCGGCGCATCGAACACGATGTCGGTCAAGAGTTTTCCCCGCTTTGCTGCCCGGCCAGGTCGTCGGGGCCGAACGCATCCGGCAGCAGGTCTCCGAGCGCCCGCGCGCCGGCCGGGTGGTCGATCAACATCCCGGGACCGCCGTGTTCGAGCAGCACCTGACGACACCTGCCGCACGGCATCAACGGCGACCCGTTCCCGTCCACGCACGCCAGCGCGACCAGCCGGCCGCCACCGGTGGAATACAGCGCACACACCACGCCGCATTCGGCGCAGAGACCAAGGCCATATGAGACATTCTCCACATTGCAACCGGTCACAATCCGGCCGTCGTCCACCAATGCGGCCGCGCCCACCCGCAACCTCGAATAGGGTGCATAAGCACCCGAGGAAGCATCAATCGCCTTGTCCCGCAGCGTATTCCAATCAACGACAGACATTTCGCGACCCCCCTTCCAGCTGGGCTGACCCGAACCAGTTCACCCTAGCCCCGCCGCGACCGGGCAGGTCGATCGCATTGTGCTGCTATCGCGGGCAACTTCCCCGAGCTAAGCTCGGAAGCCCGGCTGTAGCCCTTCAGCAGCCGGTTTCTCAACGGCGTGAATGAGGTGGTACTCAGTGGTCGTCAAGACGACAACCGTCAAGCCGGAATCGTCACGCAAGCGCAAGCCACCACGGACCCTGTACCGCGGCGACCCCGGTATGTGGGCGTGGGTGCTGCACCGTATCAGCGGGGCAACAATCTTCTTCTTCCTGTTCGTCCACGTCCTGGACTCGGCGGTGCTGCGGGTCAGCCCGCAGGCGTACAACACCGTGCTGGCCGACTACAAGACACCGGTTGTCGGCCTGATGGAATACGGCCTTATCGCCGCGGTGGGCTTTCACGCGTTGAACGGGATCCGGGTCATCCTGATCGACTTCTGGTCCGAAGGCCCCCGCTACCAGCGGCGGATGCTGTGGATCGTCGCCGTGACGTTCCTGGTGATGTTGGTGATGGCCGGCGTGGTAACCGGCATCCACATGTGGGAGCACTTCCGATGAGCAACCCGGACCTTCAACTCGGACCTCGAAAAGGCGCAAGCCAGACGGCCCCGGTGAAGCAACGCGCCTACTACCGCCCGGCCAGCCTGGACAACCCGCGTTCGCCGCGCCGGCGGGCGGGCATTCCGAACTTCGAGAAGTTCGCGTGGCTGTTCATGCGGTTCTCCGGAATCGCCCTGGTATTCCTGGCGGTCGGACACATCTTCATCATGCTGATGTGGGACAACGGCGTGTACCGCCTGGACTTCAACTTCGTCGCACAGCGGTGGGCCTCACCGTTCTGGCAGGTGTGGGACCTGCTGCTGCTGTGGCTGGCACAGTTGCACGGCGGCAACGGCATTCGCACCATCATCGACGACTACAGCCGCAAGAACATCACCCGATTCTGGCTGAATGCGCTGCTGACCGTGTCGATGGTGTTCACGCTGATGCTCGGCACCTATGTGTTGATGACGTTCAATCCCAATATTTCCTGAAAGGCGACCGGGTGATCGAGCAACACCGATATGACGTGGTCATCGTCGGCGCCGGCGGCGCCGGCATGCGTGCCGCGGTGGAGGCCGGCCCTGCGGTCCGCACCGCGGTGCTCACCAAGCTCTACCCCACCCGCAGCCACACCGGTGCGGCCCAGGGTGGCATGTGCGCGGCACTGGCCAACGTCGAAGAGGACAACTGGGAGTGGCACACGTTCGACACCGTCAAGGGCGGCGACTACCTCGCCGACCAGGACGCGGTCGAGATCATGTGCAAGGAGGCGATCGACGCCGTCCTGGACCTCGAGAAGATGGGGATGCCGTTCAACCGCACCCCCGAGGGCCGCATCGACCAGCGCCGCTTCGGCGGACACACGCGCGACCACGGCAAGGCCCCGGTCCGCCGGGCCTGCTACGCGGCCGACCGCACCGGCCACATGATCCTGCAGACGCTGTACCAGAACTGCGTCAAGCACGACGTGCAGTTCTTCAACGAGTTCTACGCACTGGACCTGGCGCTCACCCAGACCCCGACCGGCCCGGTGGCAACCGGAGTGGTGGCTTACGAACTGGCCACCGGCACCATCCACGTCTTCCACGCCAAGGCGATCGTGCTGGCAACCGGCGGATCGGGCCGGATGTACAAGACCACATCCAACGCGCATACCCTGACCGGAGACGGCATCGGCATCGTGTTCCGCAAGGGACTTCCGCTGGAAGACATGGAGTTTCACCAGTTCCACCCGACCGGGCTGGCCGGGCTGGGCATCCTGATCTCCGAAGCGGTGCGCGGCGAGGGCGGCCGGCTGCTCAACGCCGACGGCGAACGCTTCATGGAGCGCTACGCTCCCACGATCGTCGACCTGGCGCCCCGTGACATCGTTGCCCGGTCGATGGTGCTCGAGGTGCTGGAAGGCCGCGGCGCTGGACCCAACAAGGACTACGTCTACATCGACGTCCGCCACCTCGGCGAGGAGGTGCTGGAAGCCAAGCTGCCCGACATCACCGAGTTCGCCCGCACCTACCTCGGGGTGGACCCGGTGCACGAGCTGGTGCCGGTCTATCCGACGTGTCACTACGTGATGGGCGGCATCCCGACCACGGTCACCGGACAGGTGTTGCGCGACAACACCAACACGGTGCCGGGCCTGTTCGCCGCGGGCGAGTGCGCCTGCGTGTCGGTGCACGGCGCCAACCGGCTGGGCACCAACTCGCTGCTGGACATCAACGTGTTCGGACGTCGCGCCGGGATTGCCGCCGCCCGCTACGCCCGCAGCCACGACTTCGCCGACATGCCGCCGGAGCCGGCGGCGATGGTGGTCGGTTGGGTCCGCGACATCCTCTCCGAACACGGCAACGAACGCGTCGCCGACATCCGCAGCGCCCTGCAGCAGTCCATGGACAACAACGCCGCGGTGTTCCGCACCGAGGAGACGTTGAAGCAGGCACTCACCGACATTCACGCACTCAAAGAGCGTTACTCCCGAATCACGGTGCACGACAAGGGAAAACGCTTCAACAGCGACCTGCTGGAGGCAATCGAGCTGGGCTTCCTGCTGGAGCTGGCCGAGGTCACCGTGGTGGGCGCGCTGAATCGCAAGGAATCCCGCGGCGGCCACGCCCGCGAGGACTACCCCAACCGCGACGATGTCAACTACATGCGCCACACCATGGCATACAAGGAGGGGACCGACCTGCTCAGCGACATCAGGCTGGACTTCAAACCCGTCGTGCAGACCCGCTACGAACCGAAGGAGCGGAAGTACTGATGAGCGTGGACACCGAGGTTGCGACGGCGGAGCCACCCCTACCGCCGGTTCCCGAGGGCGCCGTGATGGTGACGTTGAAAATCGCCCGGTTCGACCCCGATGACCCCGACAAATTCGCGGCCACCGGTGGCTGGCAGAGCTTCCGGGTGCCCTGCCTGCCCAGCGACCGGTTGCTCAACCTGCTGCTCTACATCAAGGGTTATCTGGATGGGACGCTGACCTTCCGGCGCTCCTGCGCGCACGGCGTATGTGGCTCGGACGCCATGCGGATCAACGGACTGAACCGGCTGGCCTGCAAGGTGCTGATGCGCGACCTGCTGCCGAAAAAACCGGGCAAGAAACTGACCATCACGGTCGAGCCGATCCGCGGGCTGCCCGTGGAAAAGGACCTGGTGGTCGACATGGAACCGTTCTTCGACGCCTACCGCGCGATCAAGCCGTACCTGATCACCACCGGCAATCCGCCCACCCGCGAACGCATTCAGAGTCCCACCGACCGCGCCCGCTACGACGACACCACCAAGTGCATCCTGTGCGCCTGCTGCACCACCAGCTGCCCGGTGTTCTGGTATGAGGGCAGCTACTTCGGCCCGGCCGCGATCGTCAACGCCCACCGCTTCATCTTCGACAGCCGCGACGAGGCCGCCGCGCAGCGACTCGACATCCTCAACGAGGTGGACGGCGTATGGCGCTGCCGCACCACGTTCAACTGCACCGAATCCTGCCCCCGCGGCATCCAGGTGACCAAGGCCATCCAGGAGGTCAAGCGCGCGGTGATGTTCTCGCGCTGAGGGGTTGCCCGTGCGCGCGAGCGCTAGTTTGGCGGCAGCTTCAGTACCCGATTGTTGCCGGCGTCCGCGACGTACACATTGCCCGCGGAATCGACCGCGACCCCCTGCGGACCCTTAAGTCCTTTGAACGGCAACGTGATTGACGTGTTCGAATCCTTGAGCAGCTTCATCACCCGATTGTCGCGGCTATCGGTCACGTACAAGTTGTCGGTGTGGTCGACTGCCACGAAATCCGGGCGGCCCACCGCATACGGCAAAACGGTGGCAACCGACGCGGTCCAGGGCAGCTTCAGAACCCGCTCGTTCTCCCGGTCCACGACGAAAAGGCCACCGTCGCCGCCGACCGCCACGCCCGAGGGACCGTCCAGGCCGGTGAAGGGCAACTCCCTCTGGTCCGATGAATGCGCGCTCAGTGTCAGCACTCTGTCGTGCCCGGAGTCGGTGACGACGATCCGGTCGGTGCCGGGGCTGCGCGTGTAGAGGGCCACCCCCGCGGGCCCGGCGAGGTCGGTCAACGGCACCACGGTCTGTTCGGTCGATCCCGCAGCCAGTTCGATCACCCGGTTGTTCGCCGGCTCGGTGATCGCCAGGTTGCCCTGGTCGTCGACGGCTATACCGCCGGGACGGTTCAAGCCGGAGAACGGTTCGACGGTCTGGGTGGTCGAGTTCACGGCGAGCTTCAGCACCCGGCTGTTGCCGGTGTCGGTGACGTAGACGTTGCCGGCGGCGTCCACAGCTACCCCGAGCGGCCCGCTGAGGCCGGTGAACGGCAAGACCAGCTGAGTCTGAGATTCCTTGGAGTAGAACGGGAATCGATGGGTGAACCCCAGGAATGCGGCACCGGCGATCAGCCCGACCACGACTGCGACAACGCCGGCCAGCAGGGCGCGGCGACGAGTGCGCGACGGCGGCGGCACGGTGTAGGCATCCTGCGTGGAGTCGACGGCGTCGGCGACGACGGAAGGCTTCGCGGGTTTGCTGTTCAGGGCCGCGCGGGCCGCCACAGCCAGTTCGTGTGCCGACTGGTATCGGTCGTCCGGCTGCTTGGCCATGCCGCGCGCAATCACCTCATCGAACCCGGCGGGTATCGCCGGGTCGAAGCGGCTGGGTTTGGGTGGTTCGTCGAACAGATGCGCGGCGGTCAACCCCTCCACCCCACCACTGAACGGCGGCCGGGCGGTCAAGCACTCGTAAAGCACACAGGCCAGCGAGTACACATCGGCACGAGCGTCGGCGATGGTGCCGGTCTTGAACCGTTCCGGAGCCATATACGCCGGACTTCCGGGAGCGATGTTCGTGCGCGTCAAGCGGGTGGCAGCGGCCTCGTGCACGAGCCCGAAATCGATGAGGTACACGAATTCTTCCCCGACCATCAACAGGTTCGACGGCTTCACATCGCGATGCACCAACCCCGACTTGTGAGCTGTGTCCAGTGCCGCGGCTACCTGTTCGACGACTCGCACCGCCTGCTGCGGGCTCAGCGGTCCGCCATTGTCGAGCACGTGGTGCAGATCGACGCCGTCGACGATCGGCATCACCAGATACAGGCAGCCGTCGACCTCACCGGCCTCATAGATCGGGATGATGTGCGGGCTGGCCAGTCTGCCCGCGGCATAGGCTTCACGCCGGAAACGCTCCTGATAGCCGTGCTCGGCGGCCAGTTCGGGCCGCAGCACCTTGACGGCCACGTCGCGGCTCAGCGCCGTGTCGTGGGCGCGATACACCGAGCCCATGCCGCCCGCCCCGAGCAATTCGAACAGCCGGTACCGACCGAAGTCCCTTTCCCCGGCCGTCACCGCCGCCGTGGCCGCGGGTGGCTCGAGCGCTTCCCGGGCGGCGACGGCCAGCTCGCGGGCGGTTTGATAGCGGTCGTCGGGGTCTGTGGCCATCCCGCGCGCGATCACCTCGTCGAATCCGACCGGGTTGGTGAAGTGGACTTCGCTGGGTTTGGGGGGTTGCCCCCAACGGTCCGCCGTTGCCGCCGGCTGCCCGGTCAGGCACTCGTAGAGCACGCACGTCAACGCATAGATATCGCTGCGCGGATCGGCAGGTGTGCCGGTGCCGGCGGTGAGGCCGAAGTCGAGCAGATAGACGAATTCGCCGCCGACCACGAGGATGTTCGACGGCGTGATGTCACCGTGCACCAGGCCGGAAGGGTGCGCGGCCTCCAGCGCCGCGGCCGCCTGCTCGATCACTCGCACGGCCAGCTTCGGGTTCAGCGGGCCGTCGCGACGCAACATGGTCTGCAAGTCGATGCCGTCCACGACCGGCATCACCAGATACAGGCGCCCGTCGATTTCGCCGGCCTCGTAGATCGGGATGATGTTGGGATTGTTCAGCCGCGCCGCGATCGACACCCCGTGCCGAAACCGATCGAGGTAGGTCGGCTCGGCGGCAATCATCTTGATTGCCACTTCCCGTGTCATCATCGTGTCGCGGGCCCGGTAGACCGTGCCGACGCCGCCCCAGCGAAGCACCTCGAGCAGCCGGTAGCGCCCGAAAGCCTCCCCGTCCAGGTCCCCCGTCACCAAGCCTCCTCCGAAGCGTTTCTGGATGCTATCAACGCAGGTATGCAACGCACCCCCGCGCTCGCCCGGCAGTTCTACGACCGCTTCGAGCCGATCCATGCCCTGACCTACTTCGCACCCGAGGTGCGTGCGGCGCTCGACGGCCTCGGGTACCGCGGCTTCTGGATGGGATACTTCGCCGCCCGGTCGGCGCCGCTCGGTGCGGTGCCGCCGGAGGTGGTGACCGCGGTGTTCTACAACTTCGCGCCGGCTCGGGTGGCCAAGTCACTGCCGGCGGCGTGGGCGGTCGCCGGGCCGTCGGTGGCGCTGCAGGCCCGGCTGGACTCGGCGGTTTCGGCACTGCACCGCTGCGGCGTGCGGCCTGATGAAAATGTCACTGCCGCAGCGGAACTGGGTTGTCGCGCCGCGCGGGCGGCGGCGGTGGGCGGTCGCGCGTTGTTCGCCGCCAACGTCGCGCAGCCGGTGCCGTCGGAGCCGGTGGCCGCGCTGTGGCACGCGACGACGCTGCTGCGCGAACATCGCGGCGACGGGCACGTGGCGGCACTGGTGGCCGCGGGCATCTCCGGGCGCGAGTCGAACGTGTTCCATACCGCCGCCAGCGCGGTGTCCGAGGAGTTCATGAAGCGTTCGCGCCACTACGACGACGACGAGTGGGATGCCTGCCGGGAGAGCCTCGCCGACCGCGGGCTGATGGACGGCAGCGGCCGTCTGACCGCGGCTGGACGCGACCTCGAGGATCACCTCGAAGCCACCACCGATGCGCTGGCACTGCGGGTGTTCGACGGTCTGGACGACAGCGAACTGCAGACGTTGTTCAGCGCGCTGACCCCGGTCGCGAAGACGGTGATCGGCGCCGGCGATTTGCCCGCCGCCACCCCCATGAGTGTCCGGCTCGACCTCTTGCGCTGAACTCGGCGTCCGGCGCCAGGGTGGCGCCTTCTTTGGACGCCGCATAGGCCGAGACGAGACTGGCGACGACGGCGTTCCACGAGTCCTCGTCCACGCACAGCCGGCTCGCCGTGAGCACCAACCGATCGGGACTCCCGGGCAGCAGCGATACCGCGAACAACCGGCCGGTACGCATGTCGTAGCCGGCGCGTTGCCGGGAGATCACTTCCGAGACCGGCACGCCGGGGGGCTCCACCGCCCAGCTCCAGCTGCCACCGGGGCGCGACAGCCAGCGGTCGCGGCTGGGTTCGAACACCGCACCCAGGGTCGGGTTGGCTTCGAAGACCGCGTCCACCGCGGCGCGGATACCCGGCTGGTCCAGTCGCGAGTCGGCGATCAGGACTTCTTCATACGCCCGGTCCTCGAGATCGTTCAGCTGGGGGAATTCGGTGACCGCCCAGTACGACGACGTTGCGTGTTCCACCGACCAAGAGTCGGGTACGGCACTTGGAGGATTCTTGGGGAATTCTTGCCGCAACCCTGTCACATGTCGGGGGGCTGCCTCGTCTGAGTGGCATGACACCGAAAACCCGCATCGAACCCGTTCCTCCCCAGCGCGCCGGACTGCTGGTGCGCGCCATGTACCGAGTCGCCAGGCGGCGGTTCGGCGAGGTGCCCGAACCGTTCACCGTCGCCGCCCACCATCCGCGGTTGCTGGTCGCCAACGCCGTACACGAAACGATGCTGCAGAACGCATCGCGGACACTGCCGGCCAGCGTGCGAGAGTTGGCGGTCTTCTGGACCGCACGGACCATCGGCTGCTCGTGGTGCGTGGATTTCGGCAAGATGTTGCAGCGGCTGGACGGCTTGGACATCGACCGGCTCAAGCAGATCGACAGCTACGCGACGTCACCGGCCTTCTCCGCTGACGAGCGTGCCGCGATCGCCTACGCCGACGCGATGACCACCGACCCCCATACAGTGACCGACGAGCAGGTCGAGGATCTGCGGGCCCGCTTCGGCGACGCCGGCCTGATCGAGCTGACCTACCAGATCGGCATCGAGAACATGCGGGCACGCATGTACTCGGCGCTGGGCATCACCGAGCAGGGCTTCAACTCCGGCGACGCGTGCCGGGTGCCGTGGGCCGACACGGCCTAGTGCTAAAAATCCGGCCGAATCGTTCAATTACTGAACTAAATAATTCTGACCTCGTAAAATTTGGCTGATCCCGAGGTTGTCGGGCCACCGGGGAAGGGGAGCCATCGATGTCGTCGTACGTGATCGCAGCACCGGAGGCCCTTGCACAGGCGTCGGGACAACTGACCGGCATCCGGCAAGCGATCGAAGAAGCCGCCGCGGCGGCGGCTCCCTCGACGACGGGGATCGCCGCGGCGGCGGCCGATGAGGTGTCGGCGGCCGTCGCAACTTTCTTCGGCAGCTACGCCGACGAGTTGCAGGCGCTCACCGCGCGGACGACAACCCAGATCCAGTCGGCGTTCGAACGGGCAGTGAGCGCGGCCGGTGCCGCCTACGCGGCCGCCGAGGCCGCCAATGCGGCGCCGCTGCAGGGGCTGCTGCAACAGCTCGGCAGCGTGTGCGCGCCCCTGTCCACAAGTCCGCTGTTCAACGGCACGGGTGCCGCGACGGTGGGAGCGCTGCTCAACTTCGCTACAGATTCCGTAGGCCTGGGCAAATACATCAATTTCCCCTCCACGTTGCCCGTCACAGGCACAGGCGGAGTGACCGGCGTCCGAGTCGGCTTCTCGTTCCTGAAAATCCCGATCGGCCCAACCTCTTTCCTCGGGTTCCCTATTCCCCAGTTCAATTTCCCCGCCCCGGCGCTGTGGTACTTCCCGACGCAGGCGAACGGATCGGTGAACGCCAACGGCACGGTGTATTTCTCGCACGGCTTCGGCGCGTTCGGTTGGTTGTACCAGCCGCTTGCCATCGAGTTGGCAGGGCAGACCAACAGCGTCGTCGTGACTCCGACCGTGCCGTCGATTCCGTTGCCGTTGGGCCTGTGGATCGGCAGCCCAGAGATGCAGCAGGGCGTCGCGTCACTGTTCCAGGGGTCCCAGACCGCGCTTAACACCAGCGCACAACACGCCGGCTACGTCGGCACCCTGCCCCAGGATTTCATCCTGTCCGGCCACTCGGCCGGAGGCGGCCTCACCTCGATCGCCGCCGGCAACTACCTGGCGAATCTCGGTGGCGGCACCAACCACCTCAAGGGCGTGGTGATGTTCGACGGCGTCGCCAACAACAATGCGGTCTTCGGCGGCGCGGTCAACCAACTGCAGGCGGCGAATGTTCCGATCTACACGGTGGCGGCGCCACCGCAAGCGTGGAATGCCTTCGGCAACACCACGAGCCAGTTGGTCAGCCTGTACCCGAGCCAGTTCGTCGGCGCGGAGATCGCGGGCGGCTCCCATGTCGACTCGATGCTGGGCCGTGGCCCGCTGATCGACCTGGCCCTGCAGCTGATCACCCAGTTCTCTCCGCCCGGCGCCACCGCGGCCGTGTACACACTGTCGACGGGCTGGATCAACGATATGTGGAACGGACTGGGTCCGACCAGCCCCAGCCACGTCGGCATCTACGGGCCCGCGCCCAGTTACGACTATGTGGCGCCCGGTGGTCAGGCGATCGCCCTCCCGCCGGCTACGGCGATCATTCTGCCGGTGTAGCGCGCAGTGGCGACCCGGTGAACTTGTCCGGGTTGGCAATATCCCACAGCGCGATCACTTTTCCGTCGCGCACCGTCATCGCGGTGACGCGCGGTGCCATCTCCCGGTGCCCGTCCACTGCGGGGAAACCCGTTGTGTAGGCACCTAGTTCGCCGTTCACCAACGCCAGGTGGTTGGCGGTGTAGAACGCGTCGCCGTAGCGGCGGGCCAGCCCCATCATGAACCGGACCACCTTGTCGGCACCGCGGATGATCTGAACGGCGGTGGGCGCCTTGCCGTTCGAGTCGCCGGTGAAGGTGACGTCGGGGTGCAACAACGACACCACAGTGTCGATGTCGCCGGCGGCCATGGCGGCCATCAGCTTGCCGACCACCTCGGCGTGCGCAGGGTCAGGCTCGGGCGGTGGCGCCGCCGAGACAGCTTTGCGAGCCCGCGACGCCAGTTGCCGCGCGGACGCTGCGCTGGTGCCCAACACCTCGGCCACTTCGGCGAACGGCACCGCGAACCCGTCGTGCAACACGAACGCGACCCGCTGATCGGGTCGCAGGCGCTCCAGCACCACCATGGCCGCGAACCGCGCGTCCTCGGCGGCCACCACTGCAGAAAGCGGGTCGGCCGCTTGCGCGTCCGGGAATCCGGTGACGACCGGCTCGGGCAGCCAGTTGCCGGTATAGCTCTCCCGCCGGTGTGCGGCCGAGCGCAACCTGTCCAGGCCCAGCCGGCTCACCACCGTGGTCAGCCAGGCCCGCAGGTCGTCGATCACGCTGTCCTGCATGCTCCACCGCAGCCAGGCGTCCTGGACGATGTCCTCGGCGTCGGCCACGGTTCCGGTGAGCCGGTAGGCGACCGACATGAGATGCGGTCGCAGCGCCTCGAATTCGCTGACCTGTTGGGTCACTGGCATGTTTTCGAGCGTAGCGCCGGTAATCGGCCTCTCCGGGTTCGGCAGAAGGTCAGTGCGATGATGCGCTTTAGTTGCCGCTGGGCCCAAAAGCACCTGTGCTGCCGCCAGCGCCGTCTTCGCCGGAGTTGCCGCCGCCGAGACCGGCACCGCCAACCCCGCCTAACCCGCTCCACGGCGTTGGCCAATGCGGCCGCTCGACGCGGTGACGTCGCGGCTGCGTGGTCCACCGCGACCGCGGTAGCCAAGGCGGATTCAACTGGTCGTCGCAACACCACGATCATGGAGGTGTTGGAGTGGGTCCCGTCAGGCCGCGAAACCGAAACTTTCACCAATCGGTGCAGCAGACCCGCATTGTGTTGCGCTGAATGCAAGTGATCGTTCATATCCTTCTACTGGACCTGGCTTATCCACCTGCATAGGTTCATTCACAGGTACCAACAGGCGAATGAGCCGCTGAGCGGCCCTGCCGAACGGGCACAACCGCGCTGTGTTCGATACCACGACGCCATATTTCATCCGGCACAGCAGGAAGGAATCGCGATGGTGCGCAACGACATTCCGGCCGTCGTTCCTGTCGCAGGTGCACGCCTCGAAGCGTCGTGGTGCCCTCGGCCCATTCCAAGGAGTTCATGATGGATTACTTCGTACTACCGCCGGAAATCAACTCGGCACGAATCTTCTCCGGCGCCGGGCCCGGTTCGCTACATGTGGCCGCGAGGGCATGGGAAGGTCTGGCATCGGAACTGGCGAGTTCGGCCGACTCGTTCCGCTCGGTAGTCAACGGGCTCCTCAGCGGACCGTGGAGCGGGCCCACTTCGGTGTCGATGGCCGCCGCGGCGACGCCGTACGTCGGCTGGCTCAGCACGGCTGCGATTCAGGCAGAGTTAGCCGCCGCCCAGGTGCGCGCGGCAGCGACGGCATTCGAAGCCGCGTTGACGGCAACCGTGCACCCCGAGGCCGTCAGCGCCAACCGGGTGTCATTGATGTCACTGATCGCGACCAACTTCCTGGGTCAGAACACCCCGGCGATCGCGGCCACCGAGTTTGACTACGTGGAGATGTGGGCCCAGGACATCGGCGCAATGGTCGGCTATCACACGGGCGCCTCCGCGGTCGCCGAGAGTTTGACGCCGTTCAGTTTGCCGCCGGTCGTGACAGATCTCGCATCGCAGGTCGCCGTAGCCGCGACATCCATCTCGACCACGCTTGAGCCAGCCGGTGACGGGGCCACAACGCTGGCTTCGGGTCTGGTCGGCCCCGCTCAGGCGCTGGCTTCAGCACTGCCCGTGGAATCGCTTGCGTCGATGGCCCAGATGGTGATGACCCCGGCGAGCATGATGATCGGTCCTCTGCTGCAGATGGCTCAGTCGACAACCGGAAGCACTTCCGCATTGGCCGCGGCGACGGCGGCCGATCTTGCCGATGCACCGAAATTCGCCGGGGACATCGCTCCCCTGACCAAGGCCCTCGGGGGAAGTGGCTTAGGTGGGGCCGCCTCGGCCAGTTTGGGCCAGTCGAGAATGCTGGGACCGATGTCGGTACCGCCCACGTGGCCCGGGTCAGCACCGAAAGAGATTGCCTCGGCCCTGCTGTCGGGCGTGGGCTCGCACGCCGCTGAGTTGACTCAGGTTCCTCAGCCGGCCGGGTCTGGCGGCATGCCGATGATGCCCATGCCAATGGGGGCCGGCGCGGCCGGAGCGGGGATGCCCGGTGGCATGTTGGGTCGAGGTGGGGCTAGCGCGCATGTCGTGCAGCAGCGACCCAGCGTGATCCCGCGCGCCGGTGTCGGTTAGGGGGTGCGCGTATCACCCCGGTTGGCCGTGAACACACCCGAAAAACACATCGCTGATTTGAAAGGAAGACAACAATGACCACCCGGTTCATGACCGACCCACACGCGATGCGCGATATGGCGGGCCGCTTTGAAACGCACGCGCAGACCGTTGCGGATGAGGCGCGACGCATGTGGGCCTCATCGCAGAACATCTCCGGCGCGGGGTGGAGCGGCCAGGCGCAGGCCACCTCTCTGGACACCATGAGCCAGATGAATCAGGCCTTCTCCAACATCGTGTCGATGTTGCACGGCGTGCGCGACGGATTGATCCGCGACGCCAACCACTACGAACAGCAGGAACACGCTTCCCAGCAGACACTGGGCAGCTAGAAAGGACAGCCCACCATGACAATCAACTATCAGTTCGGCGACGTCGACGCCCACGGGGCCACGGTTCGCGCCCAGGCCGCCAGCTTGGAGACCGAACACCAGGCCATCGTGCGCGATGTGCTGGCCGCCGGCGACTTCTGGGGCGGTGCCGGTTCGGTTTCGTGCCAGGAATTCATCACCCAACTCGGCCGCAACTTCCAGGTCATTTACGAACAAGCCAATACTCACGGCCAGAGAATCCAGAGTGCCGGCAACAACATGGCACAGACCGACAGTGCCGTCGGATCCAGCTGGGGTTAAACCCGGCGACTGACTTCGGTCAGATCGAACGGGCGGGATTGGAGTTGCGCGCACTAAGTCAACTCCAATCCCCCCGACTTCATTTCTACATATTCAGTGATGTTCCGCTGCCCCGTGGATCTGATTCCAAACTCGGTATCGGCTCGAATACTGTTGCGCCTCGATTGCGCTGAAAATCCCGAGTAAAACATGGCTTTCCACTAGTCAAAGTCTCTTGGCGTCCCCCGACCTGAGCCGGTCACTGCGATATTGCTCATTCGAAAATACATGAGCCAGCCGGCCGACCGTAACCGCTGCAACTACCAATTCAAATTTCGGAGGGCATTATGTCGTATGTACTCGCTTTGCCGGAGGCAATAACGGCAGCAGCCCTGGACCTGGCATCGATTGGCACGGCGGTGGGCACAGCAAACCAGCTTGCCGCGGGTGCAACCACGCAGATACAGGTCGCGGCCGCAGATGAAGTATCGGCGGCCATCGCCGCACTATTCGCTTCACACGGCCAGGAGTTTCAGGCGCTCAGCACTCACGCGTCGCACTTTCACACGCAGCTATTCCAGACCCTGCGAGCCGCGAGTGGATCCTATGCCGCCGCAGAAGCGGCCAATGCGTCGGCATTAGCCGCTCTCGAGGATACGGTGCTGGATCTGGTTAATGCGCCGACCAATTTGCTGTTGGGGCGTCCACTGATCGGTAACGGTGCCGATGGAGCGGCCGGAACGGGCCAGGCGGGGGGCGCGGGCGGCTTGCTGTGGGGCAATGGCGGCAACGGTGGTTCGGGAGCGGCAGGTCAAGCCGGAGGACGCGGCGGAGATGCGGGCCTCTGGGGCCATGGCGGTTCCGGGGGCGCGGGTGGCGGGGGTGCCGCCGGATTACCTGGAGCGCCTGGCGCAGTGGGTGGTGCCGGGATCTCGGGCGGGGCCGGAGGTGCTGGTGGCCACGGTGGCGTCTTGTGGGGCAACGGCGGGTCGGGGGGCCCGGGCGGTTCCGGCGGCGCCGGCGGTGCGGGCGGAGTGGGTATCGCCGGCGCGGTCGGCGTGGCGGGCATCAACGGCGGTGCAGGTGGCTCGGGCGGCGACGGGGGTCAGGGCGGCGCCGGCGGCGCCGGTGGCGCCGGCGGCGCGGGTGGACAGGCCACAGGGTTGTTCGGGGGAGTCGCTGGGGCCCACGGCGTCGCGGGTAACGGCGGCGACGGCGGCAATGGCGGCGTGGGCGCCCAAGGCGGTACCGGCGCCGCCGACCTGGGATCCGGCGCCGGCGCAGGCGGCCAGGGCGGAGCGGGCGGAGCCGCCGGCCTCGGCGGCGTCGGCGGTGATCCGAGTGCGGTCGCGGGCAAGGCGGGCATCGCCGGAGCTGGAGGCAGCGGCGGCACCGGTGGCACCGGCATGCAAGGCGCGGCCGGCGTCGGCGTCAACGGTTCTGGTGGGCAGGGCACGCCGGGCGGCAGTGGCGGAAACGGAGGGTCCGGCGGCGCGGGCAGCGGCGGAATCAACGGCAGCGGCGGTGTGGGCGGCACAGGCGGGATAGGCGGCCAGGGCGGCAAGGGTGTGGGCACCGGCGCCGATGGAACCGGCGGCACCGGTGGTAACGGCGGTGATGGAGGTTTGGCCGGAAGCGACGGTATCGGAGGACGAGACGGTAACGGCGGCACCGGCGGCTCCGGCGGCGACGGTGGCAGCGGCGGGGCGGGCGGCGCCGGTGGCGCGGCGATCGGTTTCACTGGAAACGTCACTGGCGGAACGGGTGGCGCGGGTGGCGCCGGCACCGACCCTCTCGGCGTGGGGGGTGCAGGCGGCCGCGGCGGCCACGCCTACACATTCGGAATCGCCCATGCCACCGGCGGCATCGGCGGCGCGGGGGGCACCGGGGCCACTGGTGGATCCGGCGGCACGGGAGGTGTCGCCGAGGCTCCGCTGGCGCTTTCCGCCGGGCACGTCGTGGGAGGCGTCGGGGGAGCCGGTGGTATGGGTACCACGGACGCCGGTGGCGCGGGCGGTACCGGTGGCTTGGCAATCGGGTCGGGGTCCGGTGATGCGATCGGCGGTCGTGGTGGTGCGGGCGGCGCGGGGGCCGTGCACGGTGGCGGCGGCGGGAACGGCGGCGGCGCGATCGGCTCCGGTACGGGTAACGCGACCGCGGGCGCCGGCGCCAGCGGTACCAGTGGTGGCAGCACAGGAGCGGGCGGGGCCGGCGGGAACGGCGGCAATGCCAGGATTGTCAACGCCGACTCTTCGGCAACCGCGACAGGAGGCACCGCGGGAGCCGGTGGCGACGGCACTGCCGGCGGGGCGGGCGGCGATGGCGGCCGGGCTTTCAATGATGGAACCGGCGACATCGCGGGCGGCGCAGGCGGCGCAGGCGGCGCCGGCACCTCCGGCGCCGGAGGCGTTGGGGGCCAGGGCGGGACAGCGTTCATTCAGAACACCTCATCCGCGCATGACTCGATCGCGGGCGACGGTGGAGCAGGCGGCAGCAGCGTCTCCAACCAGGGCGGGCGCGGCGGGGCCGGCGGTGGTGCGTCGACCGTCGGATCGGGCGGCGCCTTTGGCGGCCGCGGCGCAGCCGGTGGAGCCGGTGCTGCCGGTGGCGGTGAAGGTGGGGACGGTGGTCTGGGCGTCAACGACGGTACCGGCGGAGCCACCGGCGGAGCCGGCGGCGGAGCCGGCGGAAACGGCGGCAGTGGCGGCAGCACAGGTGTGGGGGGCAGCGGCGGGAACGGCGGCGGCGCAGCCGTTTCCAATGATCTATCCGCGGCAACCGCAACCGGCGGTGTCGGCGGAGCGGGTGGTGACGGCACCGTAGGTGGCAACGGTGGATTCGGCGGCACGGTCAGCCAGGCCGGGACGGGCGGCGGTGTGGGCGGTGCGGGCGGCGCAGGCGGCACGGGAACCACCGGGGCCGGTGGTGACGGCGGTTCGGGCGGCGCCGCATTGAACACGACGACCGGTTCCTCAGGCGAGTTCACTGGCGGCGCCGGCGGTACCGGCGGCGCAAGCAGCTCGGGCACCGGTGGGACGGGCGGCGCTGGCGGCGCCGCGGTTACCTGGGGGTCTGGAAATGCCACAGGCGGCACCGGTGGTGACGGCGGTGATGCTCGCGCCGGCGGGGGTAACGGCGGCGTCGGTGGCAGAGCCGAGAACGACGGGTCCGGCAAGGCCACCGGCGGGGCCGGCGGAAATGGCGCAAACGGCGGCAACACCGGGATTGGTGGCAATGGCGGCAGCGGCGGTGCGGCCATCACCACAAACGCCGACTCTTCGGCCACCACAACCGCTGGTAGCGGTGGGCGCGGTGGGGACGGCACCAGCGGAGGCCAGGGCGGCACCGGCGGCGACGCCGACAACTACGGGACCGGGAACACCACTGCGGGTGACGGCGGAAAGGGCGGAGCGGGTCTCGCTGGACCGGGCGGTCGAGGTGGGGACGGCGGTCAACTGACGAACCATAACTCCGGCTCCACCGTTGACACCGTCGGCAGCACCGGTGGTGCGGGCGGTACCAGCGTCTTCGGCGAAGGAGGGGCCGGCGGGACGGGCGGCACGGCGTCCGCAACCGGATCCGGGCATGTCACCGGCGGCGCTGGTGGTGCCGGCGGCGACAGCGACGCGGGCACCGGCGGGGCCGGTGGCGACGGCGCCTTTGTCAACGCGAGCGGAACCGGCGACGCCATCGGTGGCCGCGGCGGCGATGGTGGCAGCGGCCAGAGGGGCGGGGCCGGCGGCGCCGGCGGCAACGCCTTCAGCTTCCGGGCAAGCGGCAACGCGATGGGCGGCACGGGCGGCGGCGGTGGGTTCGGTGACTCGAGTGATGCTGGTCGCGGCGGCAGCGGCGGTATCGCTGACGTCGCAAACAGCGCCGCAACCGGTACCGCCATCGGCGGTGCCGGAGGCGAGGGCGGCGTCAGCGGGCAGGGCGCGGGAGGAGCCGGTGGCGCCGGTGGTTCGGCCGCCAACGCCGGACAAGGAGCCGCCATCGGAGGTGAGGGCGGTGGCGGTAGCGACGGCGCTGCAGGCGGATCCGGCGGCGGCGGCGGCAGGGCCATCAATTCCGGATCCGGAGCCGCCAGCGGCGGTAACGGCGGCGATGCCGGCGCGGGGTTGGGCGACAACCTCCACGCGGGAGACGGCGGCAGAGGCGGCGACGCCACGATCTCGAAGGCCGGGTCGACAGCAAAGGCGACCGGGGGCGACGGCGGCGACGGCGGGTTCAGCGTTGGCCTGAACGGTAAGGGGGGCGACGGTGGAAACGGGGGCGACGCCACCGGGGGTGTTGACCCCGCCGGTGGTGCCGGTGGCGCGGAGGGACCGGGCGGACCGGGTGGGGCTGCGGGCACGCCCGGCAGCCATGGCTCTCCGTGACGCTGATCTCCTGAATGCCGTCAAACCCGAGTTTCGTCGAAGCCCAGCCCAGGGGCATTCACGACTAAGCCTCGATCTCCTGCCGGCCGATGGCTCACCGCAATGCTCCCTGGGCTTCGCCGTTGAGCTACATGTTCGAGCTACTCCGACTTTTTCGGCCCTCCAGCAATGGGGCCCGGCCTACTTCATGAGCATGGTTGCGTTGCCGGTGCGCCGCACGGGCCTGCTGGTCAGCACAGCTACGCCGTGCCTCCAGCGCCTCCGGCCCCTCCTTGGCCACCCGAGCCAGGCACACCTGCAATTTGGCCGCCGCCTGGTTCGCCTTGACCCCCGGGCCCACCGGCCCCACCGGCACCGGCACCGCCCGGACCGCCGTCACCACCGGCACCGCCGTTGCCGCTGAGGTAATCGGAGTTCGTCCGGGCACCGCCGGTGCCGCCGGTTCCACCGGCGCCACCCGTACCCCCGGCACCGCTCAGGCCGGCGCCCCCAGCCCCGCCCGTGCCGCCGATCCCGCCGTTTGCGCTGGTCGAATTGTTTCCGACGCCGCCGGTGCCCCCATCGCCGCCGTTGCCGCCGTCGCCTCCGGTCACACCGCCCGTGCCGCCAGCGCCGCCCGCGCCACCCGGACCTGCGCCGCCAGGAAATTCAGCGTTGGTGCCCGCACCGCCGTTACCGCCGGCACCGCCGTGGCCCCCCGTAACCGAGCCGGTGCCACCGGTACCCCCGGCGCCGCCTCGCCCACCCTGACCGCCGGTGGTTCGAAACGAGTTGAGCCCGTCGGTCCCGCCGTTTCCGCCGTTTCCGCCGTTTCCGCCATCGGCCCCGTTGATCCCGCTGCCACCGGTCCCGCCGGCGCCCCCGGTGCCCCCGGCGCCATACGTTCCGCCGAGCAAACCACCGGGTACCCCACCCGTGCCGCCGTCGCCGCCGTTGCCGCCTTTGGCGGTCGTGTTGCCCTGCTGGCCGGTAGCGCCTTGCGTCAAGCCAGCGCCACCGGTGCCGCCAGCACCACTGGCACCGGCATTGCCGCCGTTGCCGCCCGGACCGGCGTCACCGCCACCGCCGCCGGGGCCACCGCCTTGATCACCATCCCCGCCGCGGCCGCCATCACCGGGTGCACCACCAGACCCGCCAGTACCACCCGTGCCGCCGTCGCCTTGAACGCCGTCCGCAAAGTGCGCCGCCAGCGCCTTGCCCCCGGCCCCACCGGTACCGCCGGTGCCGCCCGTGCCGCCGACCCCACCGTCTCCACCGGTACCGCCGTAATACCCTTGAGCTTGGGCCGGGCTGCCATCCTGTCCGGCACCTCCAGTGCCACCGGTGCCGCCGGTACCGCCGATGCCGCCGTTGCCACCGTTGCCGCCGTGCGTTCCGCCGTTGCCTCCCTGGCCGCCTTGTCCGCCTTTGGCCCCCTGCCCGCCGCTGAAGCCGTCTTGCCCGTCGACCATGCTCCAGGGTCCTCCGCCCGGGTTCGGCTGATACTGGCTGCCGTTAGCGCCTGTGGCGCCCGTAGCACCAGTGCCGCCCTGGCCGCCGGTTCCGCCATTCCCGTATTTGCCGCCGTTACCGCCGTTGCCGCCGTGGCCTCCAACGCCGCCGTTCGTGCTGAAGTCGGGGGTGTCCGCCCCGGCGCCTCCGGCGCCGCCGTTGCCGCCGCTGGTCGGCGAATTCCCGGACAATCCGGTTGCGCCGACGACCGAGCCGGCGCCGCCTGCTCCGCCGAGTCCGCCTATGCCAGGTGTGCCGCCGTCGCCGCCGCGACCGCCGACACCGGAGCCGTTGTTGTTCCATGTGCCCACCCCGCCGGCACCGCCGTCGCCGGCGCTGCCACCGTTACCGCCGTGCCCGCCGGCCCCACCGACGCCCTGATTGCTACCCAGGAGGCCCCCTTCGGTGCCGGGGAAGCTGAAGGCACCCCGGTTGCCGCCGACGCCACCCTTGCCGCCGGCGCCACCGTCGCCGCCATAACCACCGCTACCGCCGTCGAGGCCATTGCCGCCGATCCCGCCAGCAGTGCCCAGAGCCCCGGTGCCCCCGTCTCCGCCGGTGCCGCCGGCTCCGCCGGCCCCTCCATTGCCCCAGAACGTGCCGCCCGTCCCTCCGGCTCCGCCCTCTCCACCTATGCCTCCGTTACCACCGTCTCGTAATCCTGAGAGCCCTTGAGCCCCCAGCTGACCGGCTCCGCCGGTACCCCCGGCACCGCCATGACCGAACAGCCCGGCGTTGCCGCCTACTCCCCCGTGTCCCCCGGCTTGTCCGGTCAGGAACGCCGCACCTCCGGCCCCACCGGCACCGCCGTTGCCGAAGAGAAATCCACCGTTGCCGCCTAGCCCTCCGGCTCCGCCATTGGCGCCCCCGACGCCTCCAGATCCGCCATTGCCCCACAGCCAGCCGCCATGGCCGCCGGCGCCCCCGGACGCGCCCGCGCCGCCGCCGGCGCCACCGTTGCCCCCGACACCTATCAGACCCGCGGCTCCACCCGCACCGCCGGCGACCCCGGCGTGGATACCGGCGGCACCGTTACCGCCGTTACCCCATAGCAATCCGCCGGCGCCGCCCGCCTGACCCGGCGCTGTGCCGTTGGCACCATTGCCGATCAAGGGCCGCTGCAGGAGTCCTTCGGTCGGGGCATTGATCACTGCCAAGATGTCATTTTCCAGCATTTGCAGTGGCGAGGTGTTGAGCGCCTCAGCAGCACGGTAGGCGCCCCCGGCGCCGGTCACCGCCTGCACGAAGCGGTCGTGGAAGGCCGCCGCCTGGGCACTCAACGCCTGGTACTGCAAGCCATGGCTGTTGAATAGCGCCGCGATCGCCACCGAGATCTCGTCGGCGGCTGCCGTCTGCACCGCGGTGGTGAGCCCGGCGACCGCGGTATTGGCATTGCTGATCGCCGAACCGATGCCGGCCAGATCCGATGCAGCCGCCGCCACGTACTCGGGCGCTACGTTGACAAATGACATCGTGCCTTCCTTTCGGGGCAGCCGTGCGGGAGCGCCTTCGGCGAGCCCCGTTCGTACTCACGCTGAACGCCGTACACAGCGACAGCAGCTACCAGCATCGGCACGACTGGATTAAGCGTCCAGTAGAAGGTTTTGGAGGACTTTTTGCATGAAACGCAACGTTCCTGACTTGGCGTCCATGCGCTCGCTGTCTCGCAGCTGCACCGGTCCCGCGCCCCGCAAGGACCCGCCGCGCAGCATGAGACCAGCGACCGATTCGCCGGGCTGCGGCCGGCCAAGTCCCAGAACGTCGGCAGACGCGCCTCTTCCGAACGCATACGGCTGTCGACTCGCGTTCGAGCTGCCCTGCCACACGAGCAAGAGGCGCTGTCAGTCCCGAAGCTCCATCTCGATCCGCGTCATCGGCACCGCAATCTCGATTGCACCGATGTTTGATTCGCACGCAAACGAACCGCATCTGGGCAGCAGGGAACGCCCGCCGGGACGTGGACAGCGCTCACTCGGGTAGTCCGCACGATGCGATGGCGGTGTCGCGGAATGCGGCGGCCGAGGGCGGCAGGTAGCGGTTGGTCATCCAACCGACCGCGATCGGGCGCACAAGTTGGGGATCGTCGACGGCGATCTCGACGATGTCGGGCGGAGGTGTAGCGGCTTTGGGCAGCACCCCGATGCCGAGTTGGGCTCCGATCAGTCCGCGCAGCGTGGTGATGTCGGTGCCTTCGAAGGCGATAGAGGGAGTGAAGTGGTGGCGGTCGCAGGCGTTGTCAAAGATCCTGCGCAGTGTGTGATCACGGTCGAGGGCGACAAAACGTTGGCCGGCCAGTTCGTCGAAGCCGACCGTGGCGCGGTGGGCCAGAGGGTGCTTGCGGTCGACGACGGCGTAGAGCTGCTGGGTGAACAGTTTGTGCCACTGCACTCCTGGTGATTCGTCGAAGGTCATGGGGTAGCTCAGGCACACGTCAATGACGCCGGTGGCCAGGTCGCTAACCAATGCTGGTCCGGCGCGTTGGCGCAATTCGAAGCGGACCATCGGGTGCTCATCGTGGTGACGGCGGATCAGCCGCGGCACCGTGGCCACACCCAGAGACACCAGGAACCCCAGCGCCACTGTCCCGTTGTCCACACCCGCGAGTTCGCGCACTCCGGCTACCGCGGTGTCCAGGCTGCGCTGGGCGCCCAGACTGTCTCTCATGAACGCCTGACCGAAGCGGTTCAGTTCGTTGGCGCGCCCCCGCCGGGTAAACAACTCAACCCCGATCTCAGCCTCCAGCATGGCGATGGCACGGCTGACCGCCGATTGTGATACCAGCAGTTTCTCGGCGGCATCACGAAGCGTTCCGAGCTCGGCGACGGTCTGGAAGTAACGCAGCTGGTAGAGCTCCACCAACGACCACCATTCTCCAAGTCACAAGTTCCGTCTCGTACCGGTCTTGTGCGGCCACTGCGGCGCAGCTAGTCGGCGGACCGCCACACCGGCGGGTCGGACCCGTAGGGCACCAATCGATGCAGCTTCGGCAATGCCAGGTTGGAAAAGGTCACCGACGCGGCCCCATTTAGCGATTTCACGGGCCAGCGATTGCCTATTGTTACCGCAATCGAAAAAGTTCAGATAGCCGCTCAATAGTTTGGGGTATGGCGGGCCGGCTTCGATCATGACGTACCGGTTGTCCCGGGTCGGTAAAATCCCGTTTGTCGGGACGTATTCGGCTCCGACGTTTCGGCGGAAGCGGCCTTGCCTCACAAAATGTGTGGGGTGCAGGTAATGCAGCGCTTGGATGATGCCTGTCGAGACGTCGGTGCTTACGCCGGCGCGGTGCTGCCAGATTGCTGCACCTGCAGCCCCGATCAGGAGCAGCGCCGTGGCCGATGCTTCACCGAGGCGGTGCGGGGAGAAAATCACGGGGTCGCAGCCGCAGAGCACGGCAGCACCGGTGAAATGTTCCGAGAGGCCGAGAGCGTCTAGCAATCCGGCCAGCGGACTCAGTTCTCCGGCGCGAAGTCGGGACTCCATCGTGTTGTCCTCTCCGCTTTGCCGCGCGCAGTTGACGACCCCAAGACTGGATGCGCTGCCGAGCCACATTAGCCAGGGCCGATAGGTCCGTCCATCAGATTGTTCGGGAGTAACGCTTGCATATTGCGCAAGATAAGCGTTTGCGGCACCACTTCGATCCGTAAACCGTGCCGGAATTATTCAGCGAATCACAAGAATTTATCCGAAAAATTCAGTTTGACGCTAGCTTGTTGCGTCTCTAGCGTCGTTGCCAATGAAAGCAACGTCGGGACACTGCGATGAGGTTGACCGAAGCGGGCGCTGAGGTGGCACCATCGCCCGGGTTGCTGGTGGCCGACTTCTCGTGCGTTCTGGCCGGTCCGTTCGGCACGACGACACTGGCCGACCTCGGTGCGGAGGTCATCAAAGTCGAACGGCCGGACGGTTTGCACAACTTGATGACAACGCCCGCAACTCTGAAGGGAAGCCTCCGTTGACAACGTTCCCCACCACAACTCATGTCCCGGCAGTGACGCCACACGACTTTCTGGGGATTGACGCCGGTCTATCCCCCGAAGAGCGCCTCATTCGAGACACGGTGCGCGATTTCGTCCGCCGCGACCTGCTGCACCGCCTGCCCGACGCCTATACCGCGGGCCGGTTGCCGTTCGGATTCGCCGCCGCAGCAGGACAGTTGGGCCTGCTCGGAATGCACTTGCAAGGTTACGGCTGTCCGGGAACGAGCGCCGTCGCCTATGGGCTGGCGTGCATGGAACTTGAGGCCGGCGACAGCGGTCTGCGCAGTTTCGTCTCCGTACAGGGTTCTCTGGCCATGTTTGCCCTGCGGCGCTACGGCAGCGAGCAGCATAAACAAACCTGGCTGCCGCGAATGGCCGCGGGCACGGCGATAGGCTGCTTCGGGCTGACCGAGCCGGACGCGGGCAGCGACCCGTCCGGGATGTGCACCAATGCCCGGTTCGAGGACGGCGAGTGGGTCCTCAACGGCACCAAGATGTGGATCACCAACGGCGACATCGCTGACGTCGCCGTG